>NZ_VIDT01000004.1 GCF_006519715.1 Ideonella azotifigens | reverse complement strand
ACGCGCAGCGTGCCGACCAGCGCGCCAGCGTCCGTTGCCAATTGCGCTTCGCCCTCTTCCAGCAGCTCGAAGGCACGCGTAGCGTAGTCCAGCAGCGTCTGGCCGGCGGCGGTGAGGCGCATGGCCCGCGTGGAGCGCTCGAACAGCCGCGTGCCGAGTTGCTGCTCCAGGCGCTTCAGCGTGGCGCTGGCGGCGGCGGGCGTGATGCCCAGCGCGGTGGCCGCCGCCGTCAGCGAACCGCCGCGAGCCGTTTGAAGCAGCACGCGCAGGTCGCCGGGATTGTCAATCTTCATTTGAAGATGATAGTGTCGTCATCGACTTATCAACGAGGCGTTGAAATTCTACAGTGAAGCCATTCCCTTCTTCACAGGACCTCACAGGACCGCACCATGAAAGCCATTGGTTACCGCCAGAACCTGCCCGTCGACCACACAGACGCGCTGCTCGACCTTGAACTGCCAGCACCCGCGCCTGGCGCGCGCGACCTGCTGGTGCGCGTCAAAGCCATCTCGGTCAACCCTGTCGACACCAAGGTGCGCCGCAACAGCCCGCCCCCCGAAGGCCAGGCGCGTGTGCTAGGTTGGGACGCGGTGGGCACGGTCGAAGCCTTGGGTGCGGCCGTGGCGAAGTTCAAGCCGGGCGACCGGGTGTACTACGCCGGGGCGATCAACCGGCCAGGTGCCAACAGCGAGTTGCATACAGTGGACGAGCGCATCGCCGCGCTGGCGCCCAATTCGCTGGACGACACCCAGGCCGCCGCGCTGCCGCTGACCACCATCACCGCCTACGAGCTGCTGTTCGACCGGCTGCGCGTGGCCCAGGGCGGCGGCGCCGGGCAGACGCTGCTGGTGATTGGCGGCGCCGGCGGCGTGGGCTCCATCCTGATCCAGCTGGCGCGGCAGCTCACGCAACTGCGCGTGGTGGCCACCGCCTCGCGTGCCGAGACGCGCCAGTGGTGCCTGGACCTGGGCGCGCATGCGGTGATCGACCACAGCAAGCCCCTGGCCACAGAGCTGCTAGCCGCGGGCGAAGGCCAGGCCGACTTCGTCGCCGCCCTCACGCAGACGGCGCATCACTACCCGCAGATCATCGAAGCGCTGAAGCCGCAAGGCGCCATCGGCTGCATTGACGACATGGACGGCCTGGACGCGATGAAGCTCAAGACCAAGGCGCTGTCGCTGCACTGGGAGCTGATGTTCACCCGCCCGATGTTCGAGACACCGGACATGCACCGCCAGGGCGAGCTGCTGGCCGAGGTGGCGCAGCTGGTGGATGCCGGCCGCGTGCGCACCACCGCGAGCGAGAACTTCGGCAGCATCAACGCCGCCAGCCTGAAGCGCGCCCATGCGCTGATCGAAAGCGGCCGCGCGCTGGGCAAAGTGGTACTCGCCGGGTTCTGAAGGCTTCTGGGCAAGAGGCGGCCGTCCCAAAGTGTGGCCGCCTCACCCCCCGCATGGCAGATTCGCCTCGCCCGGGCGAATCCTATGGTTCAGCTGTCAGGACCGCCGCGCCAGCCCAGTCGCAGCGCCGGCCTCCTGATGCCCGCGGCGTCCGCCGCGGTCCAACCAGCATCAGGGGATCACCATGCGCACATTTCACGTACCCAAGGCGGCGGTCACGGCACTGGTCGCCATCGCCTCCTTCGTCGCGACGACCGCCTCGTACGCGCTCGGTCCGTCCGACCCGCAGGACAAGACCTATCAATGCGCGGTTGCCGGCCAGACCTGGGGCTGCGGCGACGGCAAGCCTTCGCAGGCAGTGCGCATCGAAGAGCGGCTGCAACCGGGGCCGCGCGCGGCCTATGCCATCCACACCGGCGTACCGAAGGCCGAAGCCATTGCCAAGGCCCGCGCCGGCGGTGAAGTACCAATCCGGCAGGTCGTGCGCATCACCACGCGCCAGCTCTCGCCGGCCGAGCAATGGGACCGCGTCAACGGCCGCTACGTGTCGCCCTGGGAGAAGGTGGAAGTGCTGTCCAGCGCGCCTGATACCGGTCCCGGTCCTGTCGCCCAAGGCGACAAGCCGGCGACGGTCAAACGCTGAAGCCGGCCGGGCCTTGGGGCGCACGCCCGAAAGACGTCCTGGAACCAGCTTCAGCCCCGGCCAAGCCTCCCATACTCCATAAAAGCAGTGAACGCGAGGCGCGCAAACGATTGCGCACACTTCGAATGAGGTCAAAAACGAGGTCCAGAAGCACTAGTGAAAACCCTATGCTGCAATGCACCCAGGGCAAGCAGAACCGACAACGAAGTGCCGATTCCCTGAGCGAGCCCACTGACCCATTCCTCAGAGGTTTCACCATGTTCACCCTCCACACTTCCGCTTCCAAGACCGCCAAGACCCTGGCCCTGGGCGCCCTGATCAGCTTGGCCGCCGCCTCGTCGTTCGCAGCTGGCTCGTCCGCCTCGCCGGAACAGATCTACCAACGCGCCGTGGGCGGCCAGACTGCCGGTTTCAGCGATACCGCGCAGGCCGGGTCGTCCAACGTCCGCGTTGAAGAACACCTCGTCCCAGGCCCCCGTGCGGCCTACGCCATTCACACCGGCGTGGCCAAGGACGTGGCCATCGCCCAGGCCCGCGCCGCCGGCGAATACCCGACCCGCCAGGTCCTGAAGATCACCTCGCGCCAGCTGACCCCCGCCGAAAAGTGGGAGCGCCGGAACAGCGGCGTCGCAACGTCGTTCGAAAAGGTCGAAGTGATCTCCAGCACGCAGGACCGCGGCCCCGCTGCCGTGGCCACTGGCAGCAAGGCCAGCGCGATCTGAGTTTGACGGCGGCCGAAGCGCGAGGTCAGGCCCAGGCCTCTCCCAGCGCATCGGCCTGCTGCAACACCAGCTCCACAGCCGCATCGGCTTTGTCTGGTGGGTACTTGTACTTGCGCAGCACCCGCTTGACCATCAATCGAAGGCTGGCTCGCACGCTTTCACGCTGCGACCAATCCACGGTGACGTTTTTGCGCAGGCTCTCGGTCAGTTCGTGGGCGATCTTCTTCAGCGTTTCATCGGTCAGTTCCTTGACCGCTGATTCGTTGCTGGCCAGCGCGTCGTAGAACTTCACCTCGTCTTCTGTCAGGCCCAGTTGCTCACCCCGGCTGGCTGCGGCGCGGAATTTCTTGGCCATCTCGACCAGTTCTTCCATGACCTGCGCCGTCTCGATGCTGCGGTTCTGGTAGCGCGTGATCACGCCGCTCAGCAGCTCGGAAAACTTCTTCTGCTGCACCACGTTGCTGGCGAACTTGCTCTTGATTTCGCCTTCCAGCAGGCGCTCCAGCAGTTCAACCGCCAGGTTGCGCTCCGGCAGGTTCTTCACCTGCGCCAGGAAGGCATCGTCCAGCAGGCCGATGTTGGGCTTCTCCAGGCCCACGGCATCGAAGATGTCGACCACCCGCTCGCTGACCACCGCCTGGCTGATGATCTGGCGAATGGCCGCGTCGCGTTGGGTATCGGTCTTCTTCTGCGTGCTGAGGTCGCGCTTGGTCAGGATGACCTTCACGGCTTGAAGAAACGCCACCTCGTCACGCACGGCCTTGGCCTCGTCCAGCGTGCAGCACAGGCTGAAGGCCTTGCTCAAGGCCAGCGCCGCGTCCGCAAAACGCTTCTTGCCATCCCGCTGGCTGTCCTTTGGCTCGGCTTTCAGGCCCAGCACATGGTTGGCAGCGCCCGCCAGCGTCTTGTGGCCGCCGATCTTGAAGGCCGAGTAGTCAAAGCCGTGCAGCATGGCGCGCAGCACATCGAGCTTCTCCAGCAGCACTGACAGCGCTTCGTGCGCGTCCACCGCCGGCCGGCCACGGCCCTGGCTGGCGGTGTACTCCTTCATCGCGGCCTTGAGCTCATTGCCAATGCCGATGTAGTCCACCACCAGGCCGCCCTGCTTGTCGCAGAACACGCGGTTGACGCGGGCAATCGCCTGCATCAGGTTGTGCCCCTTCATTGGCTTGTCCACGTACATGGTGTGCACGCAAGGCGCGTCGAAGCCTGTCAGCCACATGTCCCGCACGATGACCAGTTGCAGCGGGTCCTTGGGATCCTTGAAGCGCTTTTCCAGCCGCTTCTTCACCTGGCCGCTGTAGATGTGTGGCCGCAGCAAGGCCTTGTCGCTGGCGCTGCCGGTCATGACGATCTTGATGGCGCCGCGCTCGGGGTCGTCGTCATGCCAATCCGGGCGCAGCTTGATGATCTCGTTGTAGAGGTGCACGCAAATGTCGCGGCTCATGGTCACCACCATGGCCTTGCCTTCCTGGGCCTTGTTGCGCTCCTCGAAGTGCGCCACCAGGTCCGCCGCCACACTGGCCACGCGCGGCTCGGCACCCACCACCTTTTCCAGCGCCGCCCAGCGCGATTTGAGCTGCGCCTGCGTGCTTTCCTCCTCGTCCTCGGCCAGCTCGTCGACTTCGTCGTCCAGCAGCGCCAGGTCTTCCTGCTTCAGCTTGAGCTTGGCCAGCCGGCTTTCGTAGTAGATGGCCACCGTGGCGCCGTCTTCCTTGGCCTGCTGCATGTCGTAGACATGGATGTAGTCGCCGAAGACTGCACGTGTGTCGCGGTCGGCCGCACTCACCGGCGTGCCGGTGAAGGCCACGAAGGTGGCGTGCGGCAGCGCGTCCCGCAGGTGCTGGGCATAGCCCACCTGGTAGGAGGCCGCATAGCTTGGCGGGACAAAGTCCGCTGTCAGCGCCGTCACCAGCGGTGAACCATCGTTGGCCACGATGGCCCGTGCCGGGCTCTTGCCCGCATCCGCATCTGGCCGCAGCTTGCGCGTCTTCAGCTTCGCCTCGAAGCCGTATTGCGTGCGATGCGCCTCGTCGGCAATCACCACGATGTTCCGGCGGTCGGACAGCACCGGGAACATGTCCTCGTCCTCGCCAGGCATGAACTTCTGGATCGTGGCGAAGACGATGCCACCCGATGGCCGCCCGCCCAGCAACTGGCGCAGCGACTGCCGCGTGCTGGCTTGCGCCGGCTGCTCGCGCAGCAGGTCCTGCGCCAGGCTGAACACGCCGAACAACTGGCCATCCAGGTCGTTGCGGTCGGTGATGACGACGATGGTCGGGTTCTGCATCAAAGGCTCCTGCATCACCCTGGCCGCGAAGCAGGTCATGGTGATGCTCTTGCCGCTGCCCTGCGTGTGCCACACCACGCCGCCTTTGCCCTGCAGCGCTGCCGGACTGTCGGCGCGCGAAGCCGCCACCACATGCTCGATCGCCGCCCGCACCGCGTGGAACTGGTGGTAGCCGGCAATCTTCTTGACCAGCGTGCCGTCGTCCTCGAACAGCACGAAAAACCGCAGGTAGTCCAGCAGCAGGCGCGGCGCCAATGCGCCCCGCACCAGCGTCTCCAGCTCGTTGAACTCGCCCAACGGGTCCAGCGCCACGCCGTCAATCGTGCGCCACTGCATGAAGCGCTCGGCATTGGCCGAGAGCGAGCCCAGGCGCGCATCCGTGCCGTCGGTGATCACCAGCACTTCGTTGTACTGGAACACGTCCGGGATCTGGGCCTTGTAGGTCTCGATCTGGTCGTGCGCCTTCCAGATGTCGGCCGCCTGGTCGGCCGGGTTCTTCAACTCCAGCAGCACCAGCGGCAGGCCATTGACGAACAGGATGATGTCCGGACGGCGCGTGTGGCGCGGGCCTTTGATGCTGAACTGGTTGACGGCCCAGAACTCGTTGCGCGAGGCATCGGCCCAATCCACCAGCCGCACAAAATCGCCGCGGGTTTCGCCGTCCAGCTGGTACTGCACCGGCACGCCGCCCACCAGCAGCTTGTGGAACGCCCGGTTGGCCGACAGCAAGGCCGGCACCCCCAGGTTCAGCACCTGCTGCAGCGCGTCTTCCCGCGCCGCCGTGGGCACCTGAGGATTCAGCCGCTGAATGGCCTCGCGCAGCCGGAACGGCAGCACCACCTGCCGGTAGTCCGCGCGCTGAGGGTTGGCGCCGTCTGGCGCAATGTCCAGCCCATGCTGCACCGCATAGCCCAGCTCGGCCAGCCAGCCCAGGGTTTCCTGTTCGAGTTGGTCTTCGGTCATGCGCGTTCAGGTAGGGGTTCAGCGCGTGAGCAGCGCGATGTAGGCCGGATAGCTGTAGCTGCGGTTCTTCTTTTGTCCGGTCAGTTCGGCCACGATGCCCAGCGCGGCCAGCACCTGCACCGCTGCGTTGGCCGTCGGAAAACTCGTGCCCAGTTTGTGCCGCACCTGCTCCACGGTGAAGCGCGGCATCATCGGCAGCATCTCGAACAGCCGGTAGCTGGCGGGGCCGGCCTTGGGGGAATCCAACAGCAGCCGCCTGTCGGCCGCCACCAGGCTGGCAATGGCCACAATGCCCCGCTCCGCTTGCGCAGCTGCGGCCTCAACGCCCCCCAGGAAAAAGCCCACCCAGCCTTCCCAGTCGCCTTGTGAGCGAACAAGAGACAAACGCCGGTAGTACTCGGCCTGGTGTTGCTTCAGGTATCCGCTCAGGTACATCAGGGGCTCGGGCAGCAAGGCCCAATGTTCCAGCAAAGCGGCGATCAGCAGGCGGCCTATGCGGCCATTGCCATCCAGAAAGGGGTGGATGGTTTCGAACTGGGCATGCACCAGCGCAATCTTCACCAACGGCGGCAAGCCGCCGGCAGGTGCATGGATGAAGCGCTCCAGGTCGCCCAACAAGGCACCAATGCGATCTGCCGGCGGCGGCACGAACACCGCATTGCCAGGCCGCGTGCCGCCGATCCAGTTCTGCGAGCGGCGCAGCTCACCCGGTTGCTTGCCCGCACCCCGCACACCATCCAGCAACAGCCGATGCGCCTCGCACAGCAGCCGCACACTGATCGGCAAGCCGTGCGGGTCCTGCAACTGCTCGCGCACCAGCCGAAAAGCGCGCAGGTAGTTCGTCACCTCCTCCACGTCCTCGGTGTTGGCAACGGCAAAGCCCGCTTCGTCCTCGAACAAGTCGTCCAGCGTGGCCTGCGTGCCCTCGATCTGCGAGGTCAGCAAAGCCTCCTTGCGAATGGCGCTGTAGAGCAGCCAGTCCACCGAAGGCACCAAGCCCGAAACGCCGGCCAGCCTGGCCAGGGCCACCTCGGCCGCACGATGGGCAGGCTCGAAGCCGGCCAGGTCCAGTGCCGGCTCGCTCGGCGGCAACGGACATGGCACAAACGCCTGAACGGCTTCACCCAGGGTGGTGGTCGTGACCAAGCTGCCAGTGCTGCGCATCACATGCAAAGATTCTTTGAATGAGTGGGCTTGTATTAAAGCATTCTTTAATACGAAGCGGTCTTATGAAAGCTTGGTTTCAATGGCGCACAGCACTGCGCCATCGACCTTCGGCACCGCAGACCAGCGGTCGCTGAATCCTGCCAGCACCCGCTCAGCCCCGACCAATTCGTCCCGGTCCAGATCAAACGGCAGCACATGCAGCCGCATGCCGCCGTTGAAATCAAATGGTGGCAGCGGCTGGCTGAACTTGGCCGATCGCGGATAGATCAGCGCCATCTGCCCAGCGCCTGCCAGGTACTTGTGGCCGTAAGCGAACATCTGATACAGGTCGGATTGGCTCAACTGGTACTTCTGCTCGCGGTTGCCCGCATCCAGCCGCTTCCATTTCATGTCCAGCACGCGGCGCACCGCGCCCATGCGCAGCAGGACATCCGGCTCCAACCGGAACATGGGCCGATCCAAATGCAGGCAAAGCGCCTCGCTGGCGGCCGGCGTGCGAATGCCCACCTCCGGCAGCACGTGTTGGCGCAGCCAGGCCGCCACGTGACGCTCGAACAGCTTCTCCATCGGGAACAGCAGGCTCAACCCCTGATGCACGCCCAACACGGCCAGCGGCATCAAGCGATTCAAGATCAGCTCACACCAGGGCTTCACGGCGCGGTAGTGCGCCATCAACCGATCACTGCCCCAGGCTCGGAAGTCACCGGGGACATGCCGACTGGATGGCACCTCGATCAATCGCATGCTCAGCTCCTGCGCCAAGCGCCAGCTGTCCGGGTCCTGCGTGGCCACGCGCACGCGCTCCAGTGCCAACCTGAGAAGCCGATTCTCCGCGCGGTCTGGCAAGTAAACGTCGTGTCGAACGTGGAAGCGGTGCGCCTTGCCGGGTGGCTGGCGCAGCTGCGCCTTCAAATCCAGTTGACCTCGCACAAAGGGCAGTTCCTCTTCCAGTCGGTGGTAGTCGAAGCGCAGGCCTCGCTTCACCACGGTGTCCAGCTCGTCCAGAAATCGGCGCATCACCCACTCGGACAATGGCGCATCGAACCGCTCAATGGCCGCCTGCCCCACCTCGCGGGCGGACAAGTTCAAACTCGCCTGGATCAGTTTGCGCAACAGTGCCCGGCTGCCCGCCACGCTGTCTTCCAACTCGTGGAGCTTGGGCAACACTTCCAGCGTGGTGCCGCAAGGCGTGCAAATCACGCCCACGTAGTTGTCCAGCTTCAAGCGCCGCCTGCCCTCCAGCTGAGCCAAGGGCGCGCCACTGCGTGAAAACAGCTCGCTGACCTGGCAAAGATGATCGAAGGCACTCTCGCTGATCTGCGCACAGTCCAAGGACGGTGGCTGAGGCGTCGTGCTCAGCCACGCGTGCTCGCGGACGCTGATGACCGTATTCACACAGCGGCCGTTGCGTCCAGCACGCCCAGGTAGCTCTCGGCTCGCATGAAGGCATCACCATTGACGCGCCAGGCCGGACGCTGCTGCGACACATTCACGCCAGGTCCAAACAGCCGCGCCGCATCCAGTGGCACTGCTTGCACAAACTGATGCTCCAGGTTGGCTTTGCGATGGTCGTTCAGCACCCACTGAATGCGCTGCCAGTCCTCGAAGAAATACTCCTGCAGCAGCGGCAGCACTTGATTGCGGAACACTTCCGACAGCTTCGCCAACGAAGGCGCCGCCTTGAGCGGCATGAAATAGGCGTGGCCCAGGCAATGCTCGCGATCCAGCAGCGCCTCGATGCGCTGGTTCAGGGTGGCAAGTAACTCGCCCAAGTCCACTCCCGCCACTTCCACGCCGCGTAGCAAATCCGGCTGAGGTGGCATCTCCTTGAACACAAAGCGACGACGCAGCGCAATGTCCAGCCCCGCGAGTGAGCGATCCGCCGTGTTCATGGTCCCAATCAGGTAGACGTTGCCAGGCACGCTGAACGACTCTTGCGAATACGGCAGCACCGCCTCCAGCGCCTCGTCAGCACCGGCCCGCTTGGAGGGCTCGATCAGCGTGATCAGCTCACCGAAGATGCGGGAGATGTTGCCCCGGTTGATCTCGTCGATGATCAAGACTCGAGCATCCGGAGAAACGTCGCCCGCCTTGCCACCAAGCACAGCCGCTCCGCCTCCTGCGAGGCGCTCTACCAAGGGCGCCAGGATGTTGGGGTAGCCGTTCACCAGGTACGGCTCCAAGCCCTGGCCTGGCAGCTTTTCCACGGCCCGCTTCTGCCGAATGTCTTCAACACTGATCTGGCCTGCCCGCACAGCGGCTGCCAGGGTGTTCAACAAGCTCATCGCAAATGCCAAGCGGTTGCCGTTGGGCTTGTTCAGCTCAACCAGATCGGCGCTCACCCGCGTGATTTCGTAGCCCGAGGAACCCACGGTGCCAAGCTGCAACTGGCCGGAGCCAACCTCTGACCTGCCTTCGCCCAACAGCCGTTGCAGCTTGGCCACATCGATGGAGCCAGGCCGCAGCTCATACAGCGTCATTTGGCTGAACTGGTTGTTCATCAGCTCGCCATGCGGCTGCGATGGCACATAGGTGCGCAACCACCTGACGGGGCGCATCTGCGAATAGTCGTTGTCGTATTCGCTGTGCGGTTTGAGGGCGTAGTCCCCAGCGACTTCACCAATCGCCCGGAACTTGAAGTTGCCATCGCTGATGACCACCAGGTCGCCCGGTTTCATGCGGACCACAAAGGCCGTGACACTGGTCACGCCGTAGTCGGTTTGCGCGTTTTCCAGGCGCAAACCACCGGCTTGGTAGCGCTGCAGCACCTCTTCGCGAGACTTGCAGCCGGCGAAGTCAACCTTGCCGCCATAGCCCAGCAGCGCGTAGCCGCTGGCAATGCACTCGTCGTAGATCGAAGCATCGCTGCCCAAGGTATTGCCCAGCGACATCTTCCAAATGCGCCGGCCCTTCACGTCCAACGTGGGCAATGCACCCGCCCCAGCTTCGGCCGGCAGCACAACCTTGGCCGCAGCCGCCTCGCAAATCACTTTGAACACCCCATCCACGATCTCGTAGCGGATCTGGCCGGCGTCCTCCGAAGTCGTGGCTCGCAGCCCTTCCACAAAGTCTTCATAGCTGAAGCTCTGGTGAAAGGTCACGAAGCGAATGCGCTGGTCTTCGATCAACGCATCAAATCGAGCCTTCAACGCAGCCCGGTCATCACCATGCGAAGCCAAAAAGGCCGGGTCGAGGATGGCCAACGCGGCGTTCACCGTTGCATAGGTTTTGCCAGTACCCGGCGGGCCATACAGGATTTGGTTCAGTGGTGGCTGGGGCATGGGCAGCATGGGTTGCATGGCACGCGCGGGAGAGGGCGTATCCGCGGACTCTGACTCGGTGGCGCCGATATAGGCCTCACAGAGGTCCATCAAGGCTTTGAGACTGGGAACTGCCACTTGCACCATAGGTTGCCCTACGGCGAGCGACGGCGCGTTAGCAGCCAGGTTGCTATTGCGCGGCTTGTCCGCCGCATGAAACTTGATGTCTTGCAACTCGCCGCGAACCCCATCCAGCCAATCACCAGGGCTGAGGCAGAGCGTGGGCGTGTTGTTGGTTCTCACCAATGCCAGTTGTAAGCCTGATGCGGTTTTGAAGCCCGCGAGGTATTTGGTCGGCTCTTTGACGGGCTGAAGGCCATCGTGGCTTTCCAGATAGGCCAAAGCAGCCTCCAAGCCCAACTTGGCCGCTTCAATGGTCTGGATGTCGGACCACAACTCATCTCCATAGGCCAGGAGATCCAGGTCGTGGCGCTTCGCCGTCAATGCGTACTGAAGCGCCGCACAGCTTTGTTTGCCAGGTCCAACCAAGGACTGCAAGCTTTCGCGCTTGAAGATTGGCAACACACATGGATGCGCCCGGTCTTGGTACAGAAACGCGATCTTCCATTTGGTGACCGTGCCAAGGTCGACCTCGTCGATGGCGGCAAGATCTCCGCGACTCGCCGCCTCTGCCACCTGCACGATGGCGGTCCGAACCTCTCGGAAGGCAACTTCTGGCGTCTCGCCATACTTGTTCAGCCATGCGTAGTCCTGCGTGTAGCGCAGGCCCTCGCCATCTGTCTTGGCGGACTGATTTTTCCGCGAATAGACGCCAAACTTGAAGGACGAGCCACCCCACATCGAGCCCAAGTCCTCCGTCCCGGTTTCCAGCCAGTTCGTGAAACTATCTTTGTCGCCCGCCTGGGTGTACTGCTGCAAAGTCATCTCGCCCAAGCTCTTCAGCGGCCAACGCGCCAGAAACTGGTCCCACATCGCATAACGATCACTCACGCTCACCGTCATAGCGCGTACTCCTCTTGCGATTGCACTGCTTCGGGCAGGCGGACTTGACCGGAGATCAGACGGGGAAGCAAGGTATCCCGGCACTGTGCAAGCACCTGTGCCTGCGCCTGGTTTGCATGAATCCGCGACCAAATGGCCGCAGCGACCTGATCGAAGGCCATTTGCAAAGCCACTGGTGGCGTGAGTACCGAGTAAGACGGAAACTCCTTCAATGCAATGCGGTTGACCGTCGCGCCGTGGATGGTGTGCTTGTCCAGCAAACGTTGAAATGGTTCGGCCACAAACTGATGAAACCAGAAGTGCCCTGCGCCATCTCTGGTATTCGGCCGTATGAGCGCTAAACGGCGCCCCAAACAACACCGCAAGTCCGGCGGCACCAAGGCAAAGAATCCCAGAGTAGCCTCATAGCTGAACACGATGTCACCAATGCGAGGCTCGACCCGCTTGGTCCACTTGGCCCAGTCGTCTTCGCCGATGTGCCGAATCTCGGTCAAGTCCAGCGCCGTACCCGTCAGGTTCTTGATGCCCAGGAATACGCCGCCCGACTCGGCTTCCGGGGGGGTCGCGTGCGGGCCGTCGTACACGCCTTGAACGACTTCAGCGACAGGCTTGAAAGTCCACCCCTTCGGCGCCGACCCCAACGCCGTCTCCTCCAACGAATCAGGAAACAGCGCCGCCGTGGCCTCGTCCATGCCTTCGGGCGCACGGCCTTCCATCTTGGCGCGCACGGGGTCGAAATCGACGAACCACGACTTGAACAGCGCCTGGGCGATGGCTTCGAGGGTGGCGTTGGTTTCGCGCAGGAGGTTTATTCGCTCTGCCAGATCAAAATAAAAATCGCCAACACCCACCTGTGCCACGCTATCAAGCAAGGGAATCCGAAGCTTGTCGAAGTCTCCCTTCTTGAAATGCGGGATCATTGTGCCGACATGCATGTTGTCAATTTGGGACTGCACAACCTCAGAGCGCAATGTCGCAAACAGATATTTGGGGTAAACCTTTGCAGGATTTGCCCTTACTGCAACCATATCTTGGGCAATACAGAAATCAACTGGATCGGGAACCCAGTTGGTACGGCCAGGACTCCCCTTGCAGATAAAGAGAATGTCACCCGGTTTCGGATGCCCACGAAACCATGTTCTGTAGGTTTCGTCTGAAACGAAGCGCTTCGTTTCATATCGCGGATAAAGATCGTCAGCATTGATGCAGTTCGTGGCGATGAGTGGCAAGCCGCTGTCACCAACCGGGCAAGTCTTGCCTCGGTTGTCCACGATGGCAGAGAGCAGGTCTGTGAATTTCCCCCACTCAGAAGTCATACCCCAGCCCTCCCAACTTCTGCCGAATCAATGCATCCAGTTCCGCGCCCTTGGCCATCTGCTCGCCTAGTTTTTCGGTGAGCTTCTGCATCTTGTCGGCGAAGGCTTCGTCGTTGTCTTCGACTTCTTCGGCGCCCACGTAGCGGCCGGGTGTGAGCACGTGGCCGTGTTGGGCGATTTCGGGGAGGGGGACGCTGCGGCAGAAGCCTGGCACGTCTGCGTAGGCGGTCACGCTGGCACCGGCTTCGGCCTCGCCGCGCCAGGCGGCCACGGTGGCACCGATGCGCTCGATCACGGCGTCGGTGAATTCGGTCTGAACGCGGCTGATCATGCGGCCCAGCTTGCGGGCGTCGATGAACAGCACCTGGCCCTTGCGCCCGGCAGGCTTCTGCTTCACCAGGAACCACAGGCAAGCGGGGATCTGGGTGTTGAAGAAGAGTTGGCCGGGCAGCGCGATCATCACTTCCACCACGTCCGCCTCCACCATCGCGGCGCGGATCTGGCCTTCGTTGTTCTGGCTGGAACTCATCGAGCCATTGGCCAGCACGATGCCGGCGCGGCCGGTGGGCTTGAGGTGGTGCAGCATGTGCTGCAGCCAGGCGTAGTTGGCATTGCCCTGCGGCGGGTCGCCGTAGTGCCAGCGCGGGTCGCCTTCCAGGCTGCCATGCCACCAGTCGCTGATGTTGAACGGCGGGTTGGCGAGGATGAAATCGGCCCGCAGGTCCGGGTGCTGGTTGCGGGTGAAGGTGTCGCCGGGTTCGCGGCCCAGGTTGAAGTCAATGCCGCGAATGGCCAGGTTCATCGCCGCCAGGCGCCAGGTGGTGGGGTTGGCCTCCTGGCCGTAGATGGCAACGTCCCCCAGCTTGCCGCCATGGGCCTCGATGAAGCGCTCGCTCTGCACGAACATGCCGCCCGAGCCACAGCAGGGGTCGTACACCTGCCCATGGTGCGGGGCCAGCACGGCCACCAGCGTTTTGACGATGCTGGCTGGCGTGTAGAACTGCCCGCCGCGCTTGCCTTCGGCGCTGGCGAACATGCCGAGGAAGTATTCGTAAACCTGGCCCAGCACGTCCCGCGCCTCGGAAGCGCTGGCACCAAAGCCGATGGTGGAGACCAGGTCCACCAGTTCACCCAGCTTGCCGTCTGGCAGCTGCGAGCGGGCATAGCGCTTGTCCAGAATGCCCTTGAGCTTGGGGTTTTCGCCTTCGAGCACGGTCAGCGCATCGTCAATGCGCTTGCCAATGTCGGGCTGCTTAGCCGCCGCACGCAAGGCTTCCCAGCGGGCGCCTTCGGGCACCCAGAAGACGTTGGCCGCGCGGTAGTAATCGCGGTCTTCCAGCTCGGCGGCAATGTCTTCATCGCTCAGGCCTTCGCCGTAGAAGTATTCGTCTTCCGGGTCGCGCAGCCGGGCGGCCAGCTCGGCGGTGCGGGCAGTGAAAGTGTCGGAGATGTATTTGACGAAGATGAGGCCCAGCACCAGGTGCTTGTATTCGGCCGCGTCCACATTGGCGCGCAGCTTGTCGGCCGTGGCCCAGAGGGTTTTCTTGATGTCGTCGAGCATGAACAGGGCAGTGGAGGCAACCCGGCAGCAATGGCTGCACGGCTGGGAAAAACCGGAGGGCCTGAAGTCAGCGGGCTTGCGACGGAGCCATTCATGGCCAATCCGCGAATGCGCCGCCGCGGGGGCCGTCCGCAACGTCTTGTTGCGTCAGATTATGGGTGGCGGCAAGCTGCTGCGAATGTGCAGATGCCCGGCAGGCAGTGGGCTGGTTTGTCCGCGCAGCGCCCGCAAACGCTGGTGTGCCGCGTCCTCCGCGTCAGCCGGCACGCTTTGCCGCGCACTCAGGTAGCGCGCACTGAACACGTCAAGATAGGCCTCCAGCGTTTGCGCCGCGTGAAGCTCACCGGCGAGCGCGAGGCACAAGGCCGCCACCTCTGACGTGCAGAAATGGTGCTCGTGCGTGGAGCGGCGCAGGCGGTAGCGGGACAGTTGCTCGGGCCGCAGGCTCAGCACCGGCAACGCATTCAGGTATGGGCTCTTGCGGAAGATCTTGCGCGCCTCGGACCAGGTCCCGTCCAGCAGGATGAACAGCGGGCGCTTGCCCGGTTGTTCAACACCCGCCTGGTCCAATAGCTCCGTAGTGACCCGCTCAGGCGCCGCAAACTCGCCCGGGAACACGACATAAGGCTGCCACTGCGGATCGGCCAGCAAGGCCAGCAGCGCCGGGTCCACCGCCTTGCGGGACCAGCTGAATGCCATCGTTTCCGGCACCACGTCCGCAATCAACCAGCCCGTGTTGCTGGGCTTGAGCGGTTCGAACTCGGCCATGATCAGACACACCGCAGCGCGTGTCTGCACCACGGTCCTCAGGCCGCACATGCAGTGACTGGGGATCAGGCGGCAAGTGACACAGCGCAGCTTGCGCGGACCATCGCGGTCCAAGCGGGGCATGGTGCCGCTTTGCGCGATGCATGCGGCGCGCAAGCGGGCCACGGCGTGGGGCATGTCACAAAATTCACGGACCAACTGTTCTGGCGCACCGGATCAAGCAGCAGCGCCAGCAGTCGAATCTAGCATGCTCGCATGCGGCAGCGACCAGCCGCCGAGCGGCCATCAAGCCGGCCCCGCTTGCCACCATGGCTGCCCGGCCTTCACAGGCCATGGCAAGGCTTCAAAGCCCGACGACCGCAGGCAATCCGCCGATGTCCTTGATCTCGGTGTAGCGGTAAGCCGGATTGCCGGGCCCATGGCCACGGTTCACGAACACCTTGTGCTGTATGCCGAGATCGTCGGCCGACATCAGGTCATAGCGCAGGCTGGAGGAGACGTGCAGGATGTCCTGCGGGCCGCAGCCGAGCTGGTCCAGCATGTATTCAAACGCCTGCAGGCGCGGCTTGTAGGCCTGCGCCTGCTCTGCCGTGTAGATGCGATGGAATGGCGCTTCGAGCTTGTCCACGTTGCTCTGGATCTGGCTGTTCATCGCGTTCGACAGGATGACCAGAGGGATCTCTTTGGCGATGCGCGTCAGCGGCTCCGGCACGTCGGCGTGCGGGCCCCAGGTCGGCACCAGGTCGTAATACTTCTGGCCTTCCGCCTCGATGAACTTGACGCCATGGCGCTTGCAGGTCCGCTCCAGCGCGCTCTTCAGGACGTCCGCGTATGGCTTCCAGTCGCCCATCACTTCGTCAAGGCGGTAGTGGGTGAAGTCCGAGATGAACACCTCGAGCTTCTCCGGGGACAGCCGATCGGCGTACATGGCCCGCGCGGTCTCTCCCATCTGGAAGCGCGTGAGGGTGCCGTAGCAATCGAACGTGATGTATTTGGGTCGGAACGTCATGCGGGTCGCCTGTCTATGAACGATGGCGAAATTGAAGCATGAAGGCACCGCAAGGAGTCCTCAATGGGCGGCTCTGGCTGCCCCTGAAGTTTCGTTTTCCCGTCTTCGAACAGCACGCCATGCGGCGGCCGTTTCGGGTGGGGACTCGCAGATGGAACAAGCCTCCGGCAATGCGAATCGAGCGCACGGCATCGCGCCTTGCGGCAGTTTCCACCAGCTCGTTTCCAGCCCTCTCGCGCACCATGATCGCCTGCGATGTTGGTGCGCAGCGACCCCGCTTGGTGCCCCTTCCCGCGGCTGCGGTTTCCAGCGCGCGATTCGGCACGATGTGCCCGCTCGCACGCGCGATTTGGCAGCTTGCTCGCCGGCGATTCCGTATTCTTGCCGGGGTCGAATCCTTTCATATGTTCACCGTCGGAGTCCCAGATGAAGTTCCCCAAACTCGTCGCAGTCGCAGCCCTCACGGCCGGCCTGATCGCCGCCTCCGCCGCGCAGGCCCACGCCATCTGGTTCGCCCAGCGCGCCACCCAGACGGCGCTGATCTACGGTGTCGGCGCCGACGACCTCGACATGGTCAAGCGTCTCCCGCTGCTGAACCACTACGCCGCTTATGACACGGCCTACAAGGCCATTCCCGTCAAGCTCCGCCCAGCCGGCCCCATCGTTCTGGTCGACACCGACAGCCCGGCCACCATCCTGACGGCCGACATGGACTACGGCTATTGGAGCAAGACGCCGGACGGCGAGTGGCACAAGAAGGGGCGCAGCGAAGTCCCTGGCGCCGTGGTCAGCGAACACACGAAGAAGTACACGGTGCGCATCAACGGGCCGCTGTCCGGTCCGATCCCGGTGCTCGCGAACCAGACCCTGCAGATCGTGCCGCTGGCGAGCAAGCTGCCCGACATGCTGGACCAGCCATTGACCGTGCGCGTGCTGTACGAGGGCAAGCCCATCGCGGGCGCCATCGTGCAGAACGACTACATCAACGACCCCGACAACGCGGGCGTGAAGACCGGCGCCGACGGCACCGCCACGATCAAGGTCCGCAACCAGGGCTTCAACGTCCTTGCTGCCACCTACAACGGCCCGTCGGACGACCCCGCCAAGGCCGACGCGACCGTGCACCTCGCCACGCTCAGCTTCACGCTACAGCACGCGCCGGAATGAGCGCCTCGAGTGCCCATCGCAACCCAACCCACAGAGAACGCATCATGACGCTGCCACTGACCTGGAAGAAAACCGCTCTCCTGCTGGCTCTCGCCAGCGCCTCGCTCGCCTTCAGCGCCGCCACCTTCGCGCATGGCGCCACCAAGCCTTCGCACGGCGGCATCGTGCAGATGTCCGGCGAGACGCTGGTCGAACTGCTGACCGAGCCCACGGGCGTGTCGGTATTCGTGGTCGACGAGGACGAAGAAGTGCCCAGCAGCGGCATGTCGGCCAAGCTGGTGATCACCTACAAGGGCGTGAAGTCCGAGGTGGCCATGAAGGCGGCCGCCGGGAACAAGTTCGAAGCCAAGGGCAGCAAGGTCAAGCCTGGCTCGAAGGTCGAGGTCATGTTGACCAACACCGCCACGATGGCCAAGACCTCGGCTGAATTCACCGCCCCGTAAGCCGTGAGTCACGCGACGCCGACCCACACACGCCGCGCAGTTCCAGCGCTGCCGTCGGCGCCTCATCGGAGGCTGCCGATGCTGCTGGCCGCCACGGCGGCGGTTGCTGCGGCGGTCGCGACGAGCGCCGCCTGCGCGCACGGCGTGTCCGATGGCGACAAGTCGTTCATCGAGTCCAACCCCGGCATCAACATCATTCCGTACATCTACCTCGGCGCCAAGCACATGGTCACGGGGTACGACCACCTGCTGTTCCTGTTCGGCGTGATCTTCTTCCTGTACCGGTTGAAGGACGTGGGCACGTACGTGACGCTGTTCGCCATCGGCCACAGCACGACATTGCTGGCGGGCGTGCTGGGCAACGTGCACGCCAACGCATTCGTCATCGACGCCATCATCGGCCTGTCGGTCGTCTACAAGGCGCTCGACAACCTGGGCGGCCTCAAGCGCCTGCTCGGCTTCGAGCCCAACCAGAAGGCCGCGGTGCTCATCTTCGGCCTGTTCCACGGCTTCGGCCTCGCGGCCAAGCTGCAGGAGATCTCGATCTCGCAGGACGGACTGCTGCCCAACCTCGTCAGCTTCAACGTCGGCGTGGAGATGGGGCAGTTTTTGGCCCTCGGCCTCATCCTGCTGCTGATGTCCCTCTGGCGGCAGACCGCCAGTTTCCAGCGCAGCGTCGTGCTCGCCAACGCGGCCCTGATGAGCGCGGGCTTCGTGCTGATCGGCTACCAGCTTTCGGGCTACTTCACCTCCATCTCTCCGCCATGAGCATCGCCCTCGACAACACGCCTGCAGGCCCCACCTACGAGGTCTCGCCACGCACGCTCGGCCTGGCCTGCGCGAGCGCCTTCGCCGTCGCCACCGTGGTGCTGACCCTGTTCGTGCTGCCGGCCGAACGCGGCATCGACATCACCGGGCTTGGCGCCAAACTCGGGCTGACGCAGATGCGCAGCGGCGAGGCTGACGCAACACCCGACACAACACCCGTCGCGACGACAGCCCCGAGCCCGACCTCTTCCTCTTCGCAGGCCGCCATCACCGTCGAGCCGCAGAGCCAGCAGTCCATCTCCAAGGCCACCCCCATGCGGTCGGACGAGATGACCGTGGTGCTCAAGCCGCACAGCGGCCTGGAGGTGAAGGCGGAGATGAAGACGGGCGACCACCTGATCTTCCACTGGGACGCCAACGGCCCGTTGAAGATGGACATGCACGGCGAGAAGCCCAATGACGGCGAACGCTTCACGCGCTACTGGATGCAGTCCGACCTGACGACCGCGCAAGGGTCGTTCACGGCCCCGTTCGACGGGCACCACGGCTGGTTCTGGCGCAACCGCGGCGAGAGCGATGTAACCCTCAAGATCCGGACCTCGGGCTTCTACGAGAAGCTCTACATCCCGAAGTAGACCGCCCGTTCCCCGAAGCTGCCCGGCCCGCGAATCCCGTCGCCGCCGGGCTTTTTCAATCCTCTTTCAAAGACTGCAGAGATGACCGCCTCTGAATTGACCCCACCGCCGCAACAGGCCATCGTCGACTGCGTCAACCCCCAGCGCTTCTACATCGACGGCGCGTGGCAGCAGGCCGAGGCACCAGCGTCCTTCGATGTCGTGAATCCCGCGACCGAATGCGTGCTGGGACAGATCGCGATGGGCAATGCGCACGATGTCGACCGGGCCGTGGCCGCCGCGCGGCGTGCCTTTCCCGGGTTCGCTGGCACCAGCGTCGAGGCGCGCGCCGCGCTGCTGGAGCGCATCCACGCGCTGATGCTGCAGCGGGCCGACGAACTCGCGCTCGCGCTCAGCCTGGAGATGGGGGTGGCCTGCACCTATGCGCGGGCGGCACAGGTTCCGCTCGCCGCGGAACATGTGCGTGTGGCGCGCGAAGCACTGCTCGCCTATCCCTTCCTGCAGCGCCACGGCACGACGGCTGTGGCGCGCGAAGCCATCGGCGTCTGCGGGCTCATCACGCCTTGGAACTGGCCTCTCTACCAGATCACCGCCAAGATGGCGCCAGCCATCGCCGCGGGCTGCTGCGTGGTGCTCAAACCCAGCGAGCTGTCGCCCTACAGCGCCTTGATGTTCGCCCAGCTGATGCACGACGCCGGCGTGCCGCCCGGTGTGTTCAACCTGGTCAACGGCTCGGGTCCGGAAGTTGGCGCCGCCATGGCCGAGCATCCCGGCATCGACATGATCTCGATCACCGGCTCGACGCGCGCTGGCGTCCTCGTGGCCCAGGCTGCTGCACCGACGGTCAAGCGCGTCACGCAGGAACTCGGCGGCAAGTCCCCGAACCTGATGCTGCCCGACACCGATTTCGCCCGTGCGGTGCCGCTGGGCGTGGCGGCCGCGTTCCGCAACGTCGGCCAGTCCTGCAGCGCGCCCACGCGCATGATCGTCCCGCGCAATGCGCTGCGCCAGGTGGAGGAGCTGGCTTGCCAGGCGGCAGCCGCGTTGATCGTCGGCGACCCGATGTCGCCGGACACGACCCTGGGACCGATCGCCAACCGCGCACAGTTCGAGCGCGTCCAGCAGATGATCGCCGTCGGTCTCGAGGATGGTGCTCGCCTGCTCTGCGGCGGCCTCGGCCGACCTGACGGCCTCGCTACAGGCTTCTACGCACGGCCGACCATCTTCTCGTCCGTCCGGACGCAGATGCGGATTGCGCAGGAGGAGATCTTCGGTCCAGTGCTTTGCATCCTGCCCTACGACACGGTTGAAGAGGCGATCGCCATCGCCAACGACACGGTCTATGGATTGGGCGCGCACGTCCAGGGGACCGATGTCGCCCAGGCTCGCGCCGTCGCCGGCCGGATCCGTGCCGGCCAGGTGCTGATCAATCACCCCGCCTGGGATCCGTTCGCGCCCTTCGGCGGCTACAAGCTCTCGGGCAATGGCCGCGAATACGGGCGGCACGGCCTGGAGGAATACCTGGAGACCAAGGCCATCCTCGGCTTCGGCGAGGCCTGAGCAAAAAAAGCGGCCGGTGTCCCGCAGGGCACCGGCCGCTTTCCTGCGCGATGAAGCTGCTCAGAGGTACTTCAACCACCAGATGTCCTTGCGGCGCTTCTTGAAGCCGGAGAACCAGGCGGTGGGGAAGTAGAAGGCGACGATCAAGGCGATGTACCAGAGCCACACATAGACGATGGACGAGACGCCGAACACGTCGCCATGATTGGTCCCGTAGATGGCCCTGGCGCACAGGTACAGCACGCGCAGCGTGTACAGGTGCAGCAGGTAGAAGAACATCGGCGCGCCACCGAACACCGCGAGGCGCTCGGAGACGGGGCCGCCCTGCCAGCGCTCGAAATACGCGAGCAGCACCAGGCCGATGCCCAGCGTGGGCAGCAGGAACAGCAGCGAGGGCGGGTACTTGGTCATGGCCAGGAAGCTCATCACGGTGCGCAGCTCGTCCCCGGGGACGACGAACCACGGCGTGTCACCGTAGACATTCAGCGCACGCAGCACGACGAAGCCAATGATCATGCCCAGGCCCAGGCGGATGAGCCGTCGCTGGCGCAGCTCGGCGGCCAGCTCACTGAACCACGGGCCGATGGCCCAGCCCAGGCTGATCACGCCCAGCCAGGGCAGCACCGGATAGTTGAACTTCACCGGCACGCCGGCGACGTCCATCACCACGCGGTGGTGCAGGAAACCCCAGGGCATGTAGAGCGCGCTGTCCTTGTCGACGACGACACCGTCGAGCAGGTTGTGGCCGCAGACGATCACCAGGCCGATCGCCAGGATCGCCCGGTGCGGCAGGTGGATCAGCGCGGCCAGCGCGATCATGCAAAGGCCGATGGCCCAGATCACCTGCAGGTAGACGACCGTGAACGGCAGCTCGGCCCGCCAGGAGAAGTTGACCAGCGTGAGTTCCAGAAGCACCAGGAACAAGCCCCGCTTGAGCAGGAATTCGCTGGTCTCACGCTTGGTGTGCTTCTGGCTGAACAGGTACGCCCCAAGGCCGGTGAGCGCCACGAAGATCGGCGCGCACAGCGTGCTCGTGATGCGGGTGAAGAACAGCGTGGGCGCGACGGTCGCCGCATTGACCGGATCAGTCACCGGCATGTACAGGAACCAGGTCTCGCGAATGTGATCCAGCAGCATGAAGATCATCACGAGACCGCGCAGGGCGTCGATGCTCGACAGGCGCGAGCTCATCGTCCCAACCGACCGCACCGCGGCCCTCACGCCGTTCATTGCCACTGTGGACATGCTCGAACTCCGTACCAGATTGAGCAGAAATTAGACCAGCGCAACGCTTCTCAAAATGCCGTGTTGGCGCGCCGCAGCGCAAGGTTCGTGGCGAATCGCCGGCGGTCGCCGCAACTTGCTGCGGCCGCCGCCGCCCCTCAAACAGCCAGCTCGGGCGCGTCCGTTGCCGGCAGCTCGTCCAGCCAGCCGGTACGCAATTCCGGAACCGAGCGCGACAGCAATTCGTAGTACGGGTGATGCGGCCCGCGCGCATAGTCCGCGCGCGCGATCTGCGTGAGCTTGCGGCCGCCTTGCATCACCACGATCTCATCGCACACGGCACGCACCGTGTGCATGTCGTGGCTGATGAACAGGAAGGACACGCCCAGCGTGCGGCGCAGGTCGGCGATCAGTTCCAGGATGGCGGCACCCACCACGGTGTCGAGCGCAGAGGTGACCTCGTCGCAAAGAATCAGGTCCGGCTTGGCGGCCAGTGCGCGGGCCAGGCTGACGCGTTGCTTCTGGCCGCCAGACAGGCCGCTGGGCCGGCGCTGACGCAGGGACTGCGGGAGCTTCACGAGATCGAGCAATTCGCCAATGCGCGCCTGCAGCGGCGCGCCACGCAGGCCATGGAAGAACTGCAGCGGCCGCGCCAGGATCGCCTCTATCGTGTGCGCGGGATTGAGCGCGGTGTCGGCCATCTGGAACACGATCTGGATGCGCCGCAGCTCGTCCTTCCGCCGATTGGCCAGCGTGGGCGCCAGGTAGCTGCCGTTGAACAGGATGCTGCCGCCGGAGGGCTTCACCAGCCCCGCGATGGCGCGCGCCAGCGTGGTCTTGCCGGAGCCCGATTCGCCGATCACGCCGATGGCCTGCCCACGATGCAGGCGCAGCTGGATGTCCTGCAGGATAGGCACCTGGTGCCTGCCGGCAGCGTCGAGCGGCCCGTAGCCTGCGGCCAGGTCACGCACCTCGAGCAGCAGCTCGGTTTCGCCGCGCGCAGGCGCGACTTCCTGCACTTCGGGCCGGGCTGCCGCCAGCAGGCGACGGGTGTAGTCGTCCTGCGGAGCAGTGATGACGCGGTTCGTGCCGCCCCACTCCCGCATGCGGCCCTCGCGCAGCACGAGGATGTGGTCGGCCATCTGCGCCACCACCGCGAGGTCGTGGCTCACGTAGACGGCCGTGGCTCGCCGCTCACGGACCACGCGCCGGAAGGCCCGCAGCACTTCGATCTGCGTGGTGACGTCGAGCGCCGTGGTGGGCTCGTCCAGGATGATCAGGTCAGGGTCCGTGATCAGCGCCATCGCCGCCATGATGCGCTGCAGCTGGCCGCCGGAGACCTGATGCGGGTAGCGCTCGCCAATGTGATCCGGGTCGGGCAAGGCCAGCTCATGGAACAGCGCGAGCGCCTTGGCCTTTGCCGCCGCAGGCGACATGAGGCCGTGGATGCGCGCCGGCTCTGTCACCTGGTCGATCAGCGTGCGCGATGGGTCGAAGGACTGGGCCGCGCTCTGCGCCACATAGGCCACCGTGCGGCCGCGCAGGCGGCGCTGTCCCTCGCCATCGAGCGACAGGACGTCCACGCCACCGATGTCGACCGTCCCTGCGGCAATGCGGCATCCCTCGCGGGCATAGCCCATCAGCGCCAGCGCGGTGGTGGTCTTGCCGGAGCCGGACTCGCCGATCAGGGCCAGCACCTCGCCCGGCTTCACCGCGAAGCTGAGGTCGTGGACGATCACCTGCCCGGCATCGCCCTCGCCCGCGACGATGCGCAGGCCCTGCACTGAAACGGAAGCTCCCATGTTTTCGCTCACTCCGACCGGCGGTGCGAGCCGCCCAAGGCGTCGATCGCGAGGTTGACGGCAATGGTCAGGCTGGCAATGGCCAGGGCCGGGGCGATGATGGCCGGCGCCGCCTCGGACAGGCCACCGATGTTCTCGCGCACCAGCGAGCCCCAGTCCGCGTCAGGCGGCTGAATGCCCACGCCCAGGAAACTCATGCCGGCCAGCAGCAGCACCACGTAGACAAAACGCAGCCCCAGGTCGGACAGCATGGGCCCGGCGATGTTGGGCAGGATCTCGCGGCGCATCACGTACCAGGTTCCCTCGCCCCGCGTGCGGGCCACGGTGACGTAGTCCATCGCGCCGATGTTGACCGCCAGCGCCCGCGCGATGCGGTAGGCGCCCGGCGCGTAGACGATGGCGGCGATCAGCACCAGCATGGACACGGACGCTCCGAACGCCGCGACCATCAGCAGCGCGAACATCTTGCTCGGGACCGAGACCAGGGTGTCGAGCGAGCGGCTGATCAGGGCGTCGATCATGCCGCCCCGGGCAGCCGCCAGCAGCGCCAGCGTGGTACCGGCAACGCTGGCGCACAGCGTGGCAGCCAGCGCCACGCCCACCGTGTAGCGCGCGCCCTCGACGATGCGGCTGAGCACGTCGCGCCCCAGGTAGTCGGTGCCCAGCCAATGGGCGCCCCCCATCGGCGCGAAGACCGCGGCGTCGCTCATGTCGCCCGAGTCCGCCGCCAGCATCCATGGGCCGAACACGGCCGCCGCCATCCACAGAAAGATGACGGCCAGGCCGATCACGCCGGCAGCAGGAATGCGCCAATGCCGCTCGGGCGGCGTGCCGGCGGCGGCGGCCGCGGCGGACTGCAAGCAGGCGGCTGGAGCGGGACTCGAGGGCTTGTTCATGGGTGGCGCAGGCGGGGATTGGAGAGGATGCCGAAGATGTCGGCCGCGGTCACCAGCATCAGGTAGGCGGCGCAGAACAGCATGGCGCATGCCTGCACCAGCGGCATGTCGCGCTGGGTCACGCCTTCGATCATCAGCTTGGCCACGCCGGGATAGTTGAAGATGGTCTCGACGATGATCACTCCGCCCAGCAGGTACGACAGGCTCAGCGCGACCGCGTTGGCGATCGGGCCGACGGCGTTGGGCAGCGCGTGCGCCAGCACCATGCGGCTGCGCCTGGCGCCCTTGAGCAGCACCATTTCGATGTAGGGCGCACGCAGCTGGTCGATGACGGCAGCGCGCGTCATCCGCATCATCTGCGCCACGATCACGCAGCACAGGCAGAGAACGGGGAGTGCATACGCCTTGAGCAGTTGCCCCACCGACGCGATGTCGTTCACATACGAGAGGGCCGGGAGCCATTTCAGCTCCACGGCGAAGACCAGCACGGCCAGGGTCGCGACCAGGAACTCCGGCACCGACACCACCGCGACGGCGCCGACGGTCACGACGCGATCAAACCACGTTCCCCGCCAGACCGCGGAAGCGATGCCCAGGCCGAGCGCCAGCGGCACCGAGATGGCCGCGGTGATGAGCGCCAGCAGCAGCGAATTGGGCAGGCGCTCGCCGATCATCTCGGCCACACCTTGCCCGCTGACCAGCGACTGGCCCGGTGCGCCCTTGAGCATGCCCAGCAACCAGTGCCCATACCGCTCGGGCCCGGACTGCGTCAGCCCCATCTCCAGGCGCAGGGCGGCCAGCGTCTCGGGCGTGGCCTCCTGCCCTAGCTGCTGCTGCGCGGCGTCGCCAGGCAGCAGCACGGTGATCGCGAAGACGATGACCGAGACCGCGAGCAAGGACAGCAGCGCCGTGCCGACTCGCTGGGCAATGAGGCGGGCGAGGAGGAGATTCATGATGCGCACGAGGCCTGAAGCCCTCAGGCCGCGAGCCAGAGGTGCTCGGCGAACGCGGTGCCCATCATCCCGCCAAGCGGCATGGGCACGAAGCCGCGCACCTTGGACGAGTGAGCGTCCAGGCTGGAGATGAACAGCGGAATGCCCACGCCACCCTGCTCGTGCACCAGCACCTGCATGTCGCCGTACAGGCTCTTGCGCCTGGCCTCGTCTGCCTCGCCGCGCGCCGCCAGCAGAAGCTGGTCGAACTGCTCGCTCTTCCAGCCGGACTCGTTCCAGGTCGCGTCGGACTTGAAGAACTGCGTGAAGAGGATGTCCGCCGTTGCACGCGGGTTGGTGTTGCCAAAGCCGATGGGGCTCTTCATCCAATGGTTCGACCAGTAGCCGTCGGCCGGCATGCGCTTGACCTCGAGATTCAGGCCGATCTGGCGCGCCGTCTGCTGCAGCACCAGCGCCATCTCGACCGAATAGGTGGCCGCAGGAGACGCGACGATGGGAATGGCGCCGCTGCCCAGGCCGGACTTGCGCAAGTGGAACTTCGCCTTGTCGAGGTCGAACGCGCGCTGCGGCAGCGCGGCGTTGAAATAGCGGTTGGTCGGGTCGATGGGCTGGTCGTTGCCGATGGCCGCGTTGCCCAAGGCGATCGACTTGCGCATCTGCTCCCGATTGAACAGGTGCTTCATCGCCAGCACGAAATCCGGATTGCTGCCCGGTCCATTGTCCCGGCGCATGACCAGGTCGCTGTACTGCCCCGACGGCGCGACGAACACGCCGTAGCCAGGCGTCTGGCCGATGCGCTGGCTGGAACGCGGATCGACGGCAGCCACGAGGTCCAGGCCGCCCGACAGCAAGGCGTTGACGCGAGCCGATTCGTCGCCGATGCCGACATATTCGATCTCGTCGAGGTACGGGCGATCAGGCCGCCAGTACGACTCGTTGCGCACCGCCAGCGAGCGACCGCCCGGCTTGAATTCCTTGCACTTGAACGGTCCTGTGCCGATGCCCTTGCTGAAGTCGGTCGTGCCATCGGGCACGACCTTGAAATGGTAGGTGCCAAGAATGGCCGGGAAGTCGGCGTTCGCGGTCTTCAGCCGGACCTGCACTTCGTTCGGCCCGCTCTGGCGCACTTCTTCGATCTCGTCGGCAAGCGTCTTCGCGCGCGACGCGACCGCGGGATCCTTGTGGCGGTTCAGCGAGAACACGACGTCGGCCGGCGTCAGTGCCCTGCCGTCGTGGAACTGCACACCCTTGCGCAGCTTGAAGGTCCACAGCGTGGCCTTCTGGTGCGAGAACGATTCCGCCAGGGCGGGCTGCGCGACGAGCGCGTTGTCCAGCACCGTCAGGCCGTTGTAGAACATGTTGCACCGGATGTAGTCCGACTGGCTTGCCTGTCGTGCTGGATCCAGCGTGTCGTTGATCGACGAAGACGCTCCTGCGACGCGCAGTCGTCCGCCGCGCCGCGGCGTCTCGGCCTGAGCCGTGGTGGCCCACCCAGCAGCCGTGGTCGCCAGCGCCACCTGCATGCCGCCGCCCATCAGCATCGCCAGCAGGTCCCGGCGCGTCGCGCCACGCCGGAGGGCGTCGAGCAGGCGCGAACTGTCTTCGGAACCGATCAGGTCCTGCGGCGGAGCAATGGGCTTGTTCACGATGCGATTTCCTTCGACTGATTTCAGGTCAACGATTCGTCAGGTCGGCCGCGCGCGTCAGCGCAGCGCGTCCTTCAGCTTGAAATAGGCACCCACCAACGGCAGGAACCACGGCGGCCCGAAGTGCCCCGGGATGGCCGGCCACGCCAGGTCGCGCCACGGGTTGGCAGCGGAATCGCCCGCCATCACGTCGGCCATGCACTGCCCCATGTGCACGGACATCTGCGTGCCGTGCCCGCTGTAGCCCATCGCGTAGTACAGACCCCGATGCTCGCCGGCGTGCGGCAGCCGGTCGCGGCTCATGTCGACCATGCCGCCCCAGCAGTAGTCGATGCGCGTCTTCGACAGTTGCGGGAACACCCAGGTCATGGCCTCGCGCAGGATGTGGCCACTCTTCGCGTCCGAGTTGGGGCTGGACATCGCAAAGCGCGCACGGCCGCCGAAGACGAGCCGATCATCGGGCGTGAGGCGGAAATAGTTGTGGATGTGCGCTGCCGTTGTGTAAGTGCGGATGCCCGGCAGAATGCGACGCGCGAGTTCATGCCCCAGCGGCTCGGTCACGATGATGAAGCTGCCGATCGGCACGATCCGACGGCGCCAGAAGCCGAACGACGGATAGCTGCCATGCATCGTGGCACCGGTGGCGACCAGCACCTGATCGGCCTCGACCACGCCACGGTCCGTGTGCAGCCTGTGCACCTGCCCGCGCACCCGCTCCAGGCGGCGCACTTCGGTCTGCGCATGCAACTCGGCACCATGACGCTCTGCCGCTTGCGCGAGGCCAGCGCCGAAGCGACCCATGTGCATCTGCGCGCTGCGCTTTTGCAGCAGCCCGCCCACGAAGCGCTCGCTCTGGATCTCGTCGCGGATCGCTGCGGCATCCAGCAACTCGACGTCGCAATCCACTTCGCGGTGCAGGCGGTCGAAGCCTCTGGCCAGGGTGTCGTAATCGGAAGCGCGTGCGGCCAATTTGAGCTTGCCGTTCCGCAGGAAATTGCAATCGATGCGCTCTTCCCGCACGATGCGTGCCACCGAGTCGACCGCTGCGTCGTAGGCGCGATACCAGGCGCTCGCGCGCTCGGTGCCGACGCTTGCCGCCAGCGTGGCGTAGTCGACAGCGAGCCCGTTGTTGACATGGCCACCGTTGCGCCCCGAAGCCTCGCCCGCCATCGCGCCGGCCTCCAGCACCACCACGCGCGCGCCGCGCCTGCCAAGGGCCACCGCTGCGGACAGGCCCGTGAAGCCGCCACCCACGATCGCCACGTCGGCGCGCGCGGGCAAGGGCTTTTCCAGCACGGAATGCGCGGTTGCGGTGGCCGTCCAGTAGGAGTCCAGCTTCATGCGTTGGGAAGATGTGGTTGAGGGTCTGGCAACGAAGAAATTGGAGCACGCAGCCCGTAGGAGGTTGTGGCGATTGCCGCAGCGAGCCAGGTGAAAACTGCTGAATGTGACGGCCCGCTCGGCATGCTGTGCATGCGCGTCCCCCGAACGGCGCACCGCGCACCAAGATGCCCCGCAGAACATGCTGAGGCACCTTTTTGATGCTCTCCGCGAGTCCGGGCAGCATTTCGTGCCGTGGTCCTTCTGCCAGCGTGGGCGCCAAGAATCTCCTAGATTCCTGTCACCCGTTGTGCGAGAAACCATGCTCAATGAAAAATGCGGGAGTTCTTCTTGTCGCTGCGCACATTCCCATCGCCCGCGGTCGCTGACGGCGTCCTGATGCGGCCGCTTCACGTCGACGACCTGGATGCGGCGCACGCCCTGTCCGTCGAAGTGCAGTGGCCACATCGCTCCATGGACTGGCACATCGCGTCCACGCTCGGGCAGGGATTCGTCGCCGAGCGCGACGGCCAGGTCATCGGCACCGGCATGCGCTGGAAGTGGGGCGAGCGCCACGCGACGCTTGGCATGATCATCGTCACGCAGCGGTACCAGGGTCAGCGCATCGGAACGCGCATCATGCAGACCCTGCTCGAGGGCCTCGAGGACCGTGATGTCTCGCTGCACGCGACCACAGAGGGGCTGGGCCTCTACGAGCGCTCGGGCTTCGTCAGCACTGGAGACGTGCGCCAGCACCAGGGGATCGCCTCCCCGGCGCCGCTGATGAGCTTCCTGCCCGGCGAGCGGCTGCGCCCTGCGGGCCGCAACGACCCTCCGAGGCTGGCAGCACTTGACCTGCAAGCGATGGGCATGCCGCGCGAGCGCGCCTTGCGGATGCTGCTGGATCAAGGTGAGATCGTCGTGCTGGATCGGGACATGGAGGCGGTCGGCTTTGCCGTCATGCGTCGTTTCGGCCGGGGCTTGGTGATCGGGCCGGTCATCGCGCCCGATCTGCACGGCGCCAAGGCGCTGATCGCCCACTTCACGCGGCTCGCTGCAGGCAAGTTCCTGCGCGTGGACGTGCGGGCGAACGGGGAACTGATCGAGTGGGTCGAAGGCTTGGGCCTGCGGCGGGTGGCCATGGCCATCCCCATGACCAAAGGCGCAGTGGCGGCCTCCGGTGCCATCCGGTCATTTGCCCTGCTGAGCCAGTCGCTCGGCTGAGGCCGCAAGGCACGATCTGCCGCCGCTGTCGCCATAACGATTTCCTCCAGCGGTTTTCCCGCGCATTGCCGCAGCACAAGCTGCGGTGGTCGACCTACGATCCTTGCATCCCTTCAAAAGGCGTGCAGCATGTCGGCCCTCGCTTCCAGTTCCCACCTGTCCCTTCCCCAAACCAGCGCCCTTGAGCTCGATCGCGAGCACCTGATCCACCCTGTTTCGTCCTGGCGTGCACACGAGAAGCGAGGTGCCACGCTGCTGCAATCCGGCAAGGGCGCCTGGTTGCGAGACACCGAAGGACACGAACTGCTGGACGCGTTCGCGGGCCTGTGGTGCGTGAACGCCGGCTACGGACAGGAATCGGTCGTGCAGGCCGCGACCGAGCAGATGCGCAAGCTGCCGTATGCCACCGGGTACTTTCATTTCGGCAGCGAACCCGCTGCGCGCCTGGCGGCCAAGCTGGTCGACCTCGCGCCACCGTCGCTCCAGCACGTGTACTTCACGCTGAGCGGCTCCGACGCGGTCGAGGCCGCCGTGAGGCTCATCGCGCAGTACAACCATGCCCGCGGCCAGACGCAGCGCCGGCACTTCATTTCGCTGGAGCGCGGCTACCACGGCTCGTCGTTCTTCGGCGCGGGCCTCACGGCGCTGCCGGCCTTCCATCGCGGCTTCGGCCTGCCACTGCCGGAACAGCACTACATCGCCTCGCCATACGCCTACCGCAGTGCGGTGGGCAGCGATCCGCTGGCCATCATCAGCGCATCCGTGGCGGAACTGCGCGCCACGGTGCAGCAGATCGGCCAGGACAAGGTGGCCGCCTTCTTCTGCGAGCCGGTGCAGGGCTCGGGCGGCGTGATCGTGCCGCCCGAGGGCTGGCTCAAGGCCATGCGCCAGGCATGCCGCGAACTGGGCATCCTCTTCGTGGCCGACGAGGTCATCACGGGCTTCGGCAGGACGGGGCCGATGTTCGCCTGCGAGGCCGAGGGGGTGGACCCGGACATGATGACGATGGCCAAGGGGCTGACCTCGGGCTACGTGCCCATGGGCGCGATGCTGATGTCCGACGAGATCTACCAGACCATCGCCGACGGCGCGCCCGCGGGCGTGCCGATCGGCCACGGCACGACCTACTCGGCACACCCGGTCAGCGCGGCGGTGGGCCTCGAAGTCATCCGGCTCTATGAAGAAGGCGGCCTGCTGGCCAACGGGCAAGCCATGGCGCCGCATTTCGCGCGCGTCCTGGCCAACCTGGCCGACCACCCGCTGGTGGGCGAGGCCCGCCAGCGAGGCCTGCTCGGCGCACTGGAACTGGTCAGCAACAAGCAGACGAAGGCGCGATTCGATCCTGCGCTGGGCCTTGCCGACCGGGTCTTCGCAACCGGCTATCGCAACGGGCTGGTGTTCCGGTCCTTCGGCGACAACATCCTCGGTTTCGCACCGGCGCTGTGCTTCACGGCCGAAGAGTTCGAACTGATGGCGGCACGGCTGCGCAAGACGCTGGACGATGTGCTGGATTTCGCGGACGTGCGGCGCGCGACAGCATGAAATGCTGCGAGAGGCAGGCAGGCTTATTGCTTAGTGACCTTGGACGCGCTCCTCTCCCCGCATAACCGGTGCCCCCATGACGACTGCAGCGAATCCCAAGCTTGATCGCCTTGATCTCCGGATCCTCTGCCAGCTCCAGCAGAACGGCCGCATCACGAACGTGGACCTGGCGGACGCCGTGGGCCTCTCGCCGAGCCCCTGCCTGATCCGCGTCAAGCGCCTGGAGCAGGCTGGCTACATCGCCGGCTACGGTGCCAACGTCCGCCTGGAGAAGCTGAGCGACACCCTCACCGTGTTCACCGAAGTCACGCTGGCCGATCACCGGCGCGAAGACTTCGTGCGCTTCGAGTCCAGCATCCGCAGCGTGCCCGAGATCCTCGAGTGCCACCTGGTCAGCGGCGGCTACGACTACATGCTCAAGTTCACGACGCGCGGCGTCAACCACTACCAGACGCTGATCGAGGGCCTGCTCGAGCGCAACATCGGGATCGAGAAGTATTTCAGCTTCATCGTCATCAAGTCGCCGTTCGTCAAGAACCACTACCCGATACAGCAGCTGCTCACCATGGACGAATGAGGCATGAGGCCGCCGGCACGGGCTCGGCATTGACTGCTGCGGCCGCCTGAGAAACAGCAGATTCGCCGCATCGCGCCCCCCGACGTTCAGCACATGTCGCCGTCCGAAAAAATTAAGCTTTGCGGATGTCCGACCTGCCGCTCTTCTCGCCCTCACCTCCGCCCGCCGAACCTCTGCCGGCGACCATTGCGCGGACATTGACCTACATCGCAGGCCATCTCGGTCAGCCGCTGTTGCTGGCGGAACTTGCCGCTGTCGCCGGCCTCAGCGTCTGGCGCTTCGCCACTGTGTTCCGCCAGACCATGGGCATCTCGCCGCACCAGTATGTCTGCGCACGCCGTGTCGACCAGGCCGAGTTGCTACTGCGCCAAGGCATGGCTGCAGCCAAGGTGGCCAGCGAGACCGGCTTCTACGACCAGAGCCACCTTGCCCGCCATTTCAAGAGTGCGCGCGGCCTCACGCCCGGCCAGTTCCAGGGGCTCAGCGCCCGCCGCCTGCCCGCCATGGCTGGCGGCGCTGCGGATGGCGATGCCCGCCACGCCTGCTGATCGCAGCGAGAGACCCACCATGCCACTGCAAGCAAATGACTTCCCCGCGATCGCGGACCTGATGCCGGAACTGGTGGCGATGCGCCGTGACCTGCACGCCCACCCGGAGCTGGCCTACGAAGAACGCCGCACGGCCGGCATCGTCGCCCAGGCACTGCGCCTCTTGGGCATAGAGGTCGCCGAAGGCATCGGGGGAACCGGTGTCGTGGGGACGCTGCGATGCGGAGACGGCCCCCGGACGGTCGGGCTGCGGGCGGACATGGACGCCCTGCCGATGACGGAACTCGGGCGCGCGCCCCACGCCAGCCGGCATGCCGGCGCGCACCATGGCTGCGGCCACGATGGCCATACCAGCATGCTCATCGGTGCCGCCCGCCAGCTGGCGCGCACCCGGCGCTTCGACGGCACGGTGCACTTCATCTTCCAGCCGGCGGAAGAGGGCAAAGGGGGCGCACGCCGCATGATCGAGGACGGCCTGTTCGACCGATTTCCTTGCGACAGCGTCTATGCGCTGCACAACTGGCCCGACCTGCCGCTCGGCACCGCACAGACCCGTGCCGGCCCCATCATGGCCGCTGCCGACCGCTTCGACATCACTGTTCGCGGCAAGGGCGGCCACGCAGCGCTGCCGCACCACACGCCGGATGCGATCCTGGCCGCAAGCCAGTTGGTCGGCCAGCTCAACACCATCGTCGCGCGCCGCATCGACCCGAACGAGTCCGCGGTCCTGTCCGTCACGCGCATCGCCGGCGGCCAGAGCCACAACGTGCTGCCCGCGGAGGTCGGCATCACCGGCACGGTGCGGAGTTTCGACCCGGCGACACAGGATCGCATCGAAGCCGCATTGCGCGCCGCGGCGGCCGGCCTGGCCGTGGCGCACGGCATCGAAGTCGACGTGAACTACGACCGCTACTACCCCGCCACCGTCAACTCACCCGCGCAGGCGGAGATCGCCCTGGCGGCTGCGCGCGCCGTTGGCCTGCAGGCAGACATGGCACCGCGCGGCGCCTTCACGTCCGAGGACTTCGCCTTCATGCTGCAAAACAAGCCCGGCGCCTACCTCTGGCTGGGCCAGGGACGCCCCGACCCGGGAGCCGAAGGCGAGCGCCCGCTGCACCACCCCTGCTACGACTTCAACGACGCAGCCTTGCCGCTGGGCGTTGCGTGGCTGTGCGAGGTGGCAGCGCGCGCGCTAGCGACAGCCTGACTGTCGGTTTTCGTTCGGGTCTGAAACCAGAGCCGTTGATGCGTCAGGGCTTGGCACGCAGGCGCGGGTCAAGGGCGAAGCGCTCGAACTGGATGTCGGTCACCAGGGGCAGCGCCGTCGCGACGTTGACAAGCAGATTCCACGAGTGCCCGCTCACGGCACTGGGCAGCAGCACGAACGGGTGGGCGTCGATCAACTGGTCGCCAAACTCCTGCTGGTCCTTGTTCGGGGGAATCGGGTGGAGCCAGTGCGGATTGGGCACGTGGCCCGGCTGCACGACACGGACCAGAGCCGGATCGGTGACAGTGAACGAGATGAGGTTGTGGGCGACGGTGTTCAGCACTTTGAAACCCTTGTGCACGGCCACCTCCAGGATGGCGGTGGCCGGGTCCAGGGCCGCATAGATCACGTGCTTGCCGATCGAATTCCAGCGGCCGCCGTGCGTAGCCGAGCCGATGCCGGAGTTCCAGGTGGCGGCATAGCGCGCATCCTGGAGCGTCCACCCTGCGAGGGTGCCGGTGCCGCCCAGGGACGCCGGCAGCGGGATCAAGCGTAGACCCCGTACTTCATTCGCTGCAGCAAGGTCTTGACGGCTTCGGCACCCGGCGAAGTGCTCAGCAGATCGATCGGCTTCCTGAACTCCAGACCCATCGCCTCGGTGTTCAGCCACTCGTTGGCGGCCTCCGCGCTGCCAAGCACCTCTTCTGCCATCGCGCGCACAGACTCGAGCCGGTAGATCCCGTCCGTCGTGCGCGCATCCAACAGCTTGTCTGGATCGGACTTGATGCGGTGGGCGGTTCGCGCGCTCACGCCAATGGCCTTCAGGATGGCATCGGTGGGCAGGGTATCCAACTTGGTTTCCCATATGCTGGTCAGCGCCCGGCCTGACACGCCCTTCATCACCATATCGTGGGCCATGACTCTGGAGCCCTCGAAAGCGTCGATGAACCCATCGAACACCTGGACGTTTCGCGCAGGCTTTCGGCCCGTGAGGATCTTCACGTTCGCGGCCTTCTTGCCTCGGACCCCATGGACCTTCATATCCGCAGTGGTGAGCGCATCTTCCGCGAGGGTTGCTGCTGCGGCAGTCTGGGAGGCGCCCTTCTTGGGCTTGGCGGTCGAATGTTCGCTGGACGACTTCATGCTGCTGCTCCTGCCATTTGGCAAACATCATACGCCACATGGCAAACCGCATGCCGCAGGCGAGGTTCAGTCTTCACCGAAACGAACTGCCAAAGTTCAGTATTGAGTGAAACACAGGCTCAAATTGCTGCGAGCCGCTTCAGCCCAAGGTGCTGTCGGCCTGCCTCAGGCCCCGACACCTCGTGAGAGAAGCGACGCTGACCCGCAAGCGCGCGCGATGCATCCGCTCACCAAGCCCAGGGCAGCCGCGTCCCTTGCCCGGTGGCCAATGCGGCCCGTTGAAGTTGCCGAGCCACGGTCAGGTCCTGCAAGGCCAGGCCGGTCATGTCGAAGACCGTGATGTCGGCGGGTTCGCGTTGCAGCGCCGCCTTGCCGCAGAGGAGGTCGCCCAGTTCGATGCAAGCGGCTTCGGGTAGCCACTGGCACTCACCAATCTGCCTCGCCTGGGCCAGGTCGTCCACGACGATGCGGGCGCGCGCCAGCAAGCCATCAGGCAGTTCCCGTTTGCCGCGGGTGTCCGCACCGACGCAGTTCAGGTGGGTGCCTGGCTGCACCGCGCTGACGTCAAACAAGACCTCGCGGCCAGGGGTGGCGGTGATGATCAGGTGGCTGCTGGCGACCGCCGCATTGCTGTCCGCCGCCAGCGAGATCGCACAGCGACCGGCGAACACCGCCTCGAACGCCGGGTCGCGCCTGCCGTCGCGCGTCACGTAGCGCACCTGCGTGATGCCGGGCAGCGTGTCCAGTGCGAAGTCCAGTTGGACACGCGCCTGCACCCCCGTGCCGAAGACGCAGGCCGAGGCCGTGTCGGGGCGCGCCAGCAGGCGCAGTCCCAGCGCGCCAGCGGCACCGGTTCGCGCGGTGGTGATGGCGTTGCCGTCGATGATGCAGGTGGGCCGGCCTGTGCCAGGGTCGATGAGGACCACCGTGGCCTGGTGCGGCTCGCCACCCACGGCGCGGTTGGCAGGCCAGAAGCCCGCTGCCTTGAAGCCGAGCAGGCCTTGGGACGGCACGTCGCCCGACTTGATGCCGAAGACACCGCCGGTGGGCAGCGCTTCGCGCACCACTGGGAAGACGCGGCCGAGCCGGTCGCTATGAAGCTCGAACGACTCCTGCACGGCCGCCAGCACGGCGTCCTTGGACAACAAGGCCTCCACGTGGTGCTTGTCGAGCAGGAGCAAGGTGGCGTCGCAGGGCATGGCGGTGGGCTTTCCGGAATCGAGTGGGACCTTGCGCAGGAACCGCGTCACCAGCCGTGCAGCCGGCTCCAGGGCTCGACCTGCGCGTTCTCGGAGAGCGCCTGATAGGCGGGGTACTGCGCCCCGGTCGCGCAAGCATGGTTGGGCAGGATGCGCAGCAGCGTACCGATGGGTAAGCGTTCGGCGATGTTCGGGTCGCGCTCGCCTTCGCGCGAAAGAATGCCGTGCTCCTGGTTGGCACCCGTGAGCAGATAGCCGGGCAGCACGGTCCCATCCAGGGTGCATGCCTGGCCGTAGCCGTAGTCCTTCTTCTGCTTCTGCGTGCCGCGGTCGCGGCTCATGGCCATCCAGCCTGCATCCACGATGGCCCAGCCCTTCTCCACCTGGTGGCCGATCACGGTGGCGAGCACGCTCAACGCGAGCTCGTCGGTGCTGCAAGCCCCCGCGTTTGCCATCACCAGGTCGAAGAACACATAGACGCCCGCGCGCACCTCGGTCACGCCTTCCAGATGGCGGGCGGCCAGCGCGGTCGGCGTGGAGCCGACGCTCACGATGGGGCAGCTGAAGCCGGCCGCGCGCAGCCTCTCGGCGGCATGCACACACCCCGCCCGCTCCTGTTCGGCCATGGCCTGCTGGGCGGCCGGCGTGTCGAGGTCATAACTGGAGCCGGCGTGGGTCAGCACGCCTGCGATCCGCATCCCGCCGTCCGCCAGGGCCGTCGCAACCTCCAGCAGGGCCGGCTCGTCGGGCTTGATGCCTGACCGATGTCCGTCGGTGTCGATCTCGATCAGCACGTCGAAGACTTCGCCGCGTTCGCGCCCGAAGTCCGCGATGGCGCGCGCGGAGTCGGCGTTGTCGGTGAGGATCCTGAGGTCACAGCCGCGGCGGCGCAGCGCGAGGGCCTGCGGCAGCTTGCGGGCGGTCATGCCGACGGCATAGAGGATGTCCGAGACGCCTTCGGAGAAGAAAAACTCCGCTTCCTTGAGTGTGGAGACGGTGATGCCCTTGGCGCCTGCGGCGAGCTGGGCCCGGACGACGGGCATGGACTTGCTGGTCTTCACGTGCGGACGGAAGGCCACGCCGAGTTCGTCCATGCGGCGCTGCATGCGCTCGATGTTGCGCTGCATGCGGCGGATGTCGATGACGGCGGCGGGCGTGTCGAGGTCGCTGAGATGGGCCATGCGAGTGGGCGCGTGCAACGCGGCTGATGTCGGGGACAACTTGACTCTATTGAGTTTTTGATAAGCCACGCTTAATCTTCAAATCATCAATCTTTCACTTCAATTGAATGATCCAGATCGATGACCTGCGCCTTGCCGCGACGCTGGCTGCCTCGCCTTCCCTCAGCGCGGCGGCACGCGCCCTGAACGTCACGCCGCCGGCCTTGTCGATGCGCCTGCGCAAGCTGGAGGCGGGACTGGGCATGGTGCTGGCCCTGCGCGACGCGCGCCAACTGCGCCTCACGCCCGAAGGCGAGAACTTCGCCCGCGAGGCCGCCGCCCTGCTCAAGCAGATCGAGGACCTGCCGGCACGCTTCCGCATCGACGATGGCCGGCTCACCGGCGTGCTTCGGCTGGCAGCACCCTTCGGCTATGGCCGGTGCCGCATCGCGCCCTTGATCGGCCAGTTCTCGCAGGCGCATCCCGAGCTGCAAGTCCATCTCACGCTGGGCGAGGCGCCATGGCCGGAGCGCAACGACGTGGACGCCATCGTCCACATCGGCCGGCTGCGAGACTCCTCCTGGGTCGCGCACAAGCTGGCGTCGAACGAGCGCTGGCTGTGCGCCAGTCCGGCCTACCTGGATCGCCACGGCGTCCCGTCGACGCCGCAGGACCTGCTGCGCCATCGATGCATCTGCATCCGCGAGAACGACGAGGATGCGACGCTGTGGCACTTCCACCGCCCCGCCGGCGATCCCTCCGGACGGCCTGCGGCGCGGGAGACGCTTCGCGTGCCGCAAGCCTTGCTCACCAACGACGGCACGGTGGCGCGTGGCTGGGCCGAGCAGGGACTGGGGCTGGTGTTGCGCTCGGAATGGGACGTGGCAGAGGCGATGGCCCGTGGCACGCTGGTGCGCCTGCTGCCCGACTGGCGGCTGGACAGCGCGGACGTCGTGCTGCTGCTGCCTTCGCGCAAGGGACGCCCGGCCCGACTGCAGGCGCTGCTGGCCTTCCTGACGCAGGCGCTGCGTCCCGAGGGCAACTGAGCGGTGATGTGGCCGCTAGAAATCTGCCACCTTGCCCCAGGCCGATGACCGGAAGCGGTCGGGGTGATACGGCGTCGGGTCGACCAGCGGCACACTGCCGCTGACGACATCGGCGATGAGGTGGCCCGCGCCGGGGCCAATGCCGAAGCCATGGCCACTGAAGCCGGCGGCCAGCACCAGGCCGGGCAAGGTCGCCGTCTCGCCAATGCCGGGCACGCCATCGGGCGTGCTGTCCACATAGCCGGCCCAGGCCGCGGTCATCGCACGCTCCTTGAGTGCCGGCACCAACTCGACGGCGCGCTGCAGCGTGAGGCGAACC
>NZ_VIDT01000399.1 GCF_006519715.1 Ideonella azotifigens | reverse complement strand
GAAACCCGGGCGCGTGTCGACCAGGCGAACGCGCAGCTGGAGGCCGCCGAGGCAGTTGCGGAACTGCAGGCCGCACGCCACGGTCTGGCGGCGCTGTGGGGCGACGAACAGCCCGGTTTCTCCGAAGTGACCGGCGATGCGAGCCAGCTGCCCAGCCCGGCGGCGCTGCATGAGCTGCGGCAACAGCTCGACGCCTCGCCGGCGCTGCAGGCCAGCCGCATCGAAGCCAGCCGCAGGCAGGCGATGGTGGAAGTCGAGCGCAGCAAGGCCGTGCCCGACATCACGCTCAGCCTGGGCGCCAAGCGCGACAACGAACTCGGCCGCACGCAGGCGGTCATCGGCGTGTCGATTCCTCTGCCGCTGTTCGACCGCAACCAGGGCAGCGTGCTCGAAGCCGGCAGGCGTGCGCTGCAGGCCGAAGATGCGCACCGCGCCACGCGCCTGCGGCTGCTGGGCGAGCTGCAGCAAGCCACCAGCCAGCTTGCGCTGGCCCGCAGCTCGGTGCAGACGCTGCAGGACACCGTGCTGCCGGCCGCGCAACGCGCCTTCGACGCGGCAAGCCAGGGCTTCGAGGCCGGCAAGTTCGGCTTCATCGACGTGATCGATGCCCAGCGCGCGCTGCTGCAGGCCCGCAGCCGCTACCTGAACACGCTGTCCGGCGCCCACCAGGCCGCCGCGACCATCGACCGCCTGCTCGGTCGCTAAACGCATTCCTTCCCATCATGGCAATCACTTCCAGACAACGCGTCGCGATGGCGCTCCTCATCGTGCTAGGCCTGCTCGGCACCGGCGCGGTGCTGATGACGGCACGGCACACCAGCGGCGAAGAAGCCGAGCACGCCGATCCACACGAGGGACAACATGAAGGTCAGCACGAGGACACACACGAAGACAAACCTGGCGACAAGGACGCACATGCGCCTGAAGCTCAAGCACATGGCGAGCATGAAGCGCACGAGGAGCACGAGGAAACGCGCATCTCGCTGAGCGCCGAGCAGATCAAGGCCGCAGGCATCACGCTGCAGGCCACCGGGCCGGGCCAGCTGCAGGCCAGCGCCGAGTTCCAGGGCGAGATCCGCTTCAACGACGACCGCACCTCCCACGTCGTGCCGCGCCTGGCCGGCGTGGTCGAGGCGGTGCATGCCGACCTCGGGCAGCAGGTGAAAAAAGGCGAGCTGCTGGCGACCGTTGCCAGCACCGCGCTGGCCGAGCAGCGCAGCGAATGGCTGACCGCGCAAAAGCGCCGCGACGCCGCACGCGTGAGCTTCGAGCGCGAGAAAAAGCTGTGGGAGGACAGGATCTCCGCCCAGCAGGATTTCCTGCAGGCGCAAAGCGCCTTGCAGGAGGCCGACATTGCCCTGCAGAACGCCGCGCAGAAACTGGCCGCGGTCGGTGCCACGGGCGCTTCGGCCGTGCTGAACCGCTTCGAGATCCGCGCGCCGTTTGCCGGCACCGTGGTGGAGAAGCACCTGAGCCTGGGCGAGGCCGTCAAGGAAGACGCCAGCATCTTCACCGTGTCCGACCTGAGCACCGTGTGGGCCGACTTCGCGGTGGCGCCCAAGGACTTGGGCACGGTGCGGGTGGGCCAGCGGGTCATCGTCTCCTCGACTGCATTCGACAGCAAGACCGAGGGCGTGATCGCCTACGTCGGCGCCCTGCTGGGTGAGCAGACCCGCACCGCCCGCGCCCGCGTGGCGCTGCGCAACCCCGGCGGCGCGTGGCGCCCGGGCCTGTTCGTCACCGTGGCGGTGCTGGGCGAGCAGCAGACGCTGCCACTGGTGGTGAATGCCGATGCGGTGCAGTCGGTCGAAGGGCAGAGCATGGTGTTCAAGGCAGTCGATGGCGGCTTCGCGGGCCAGCCGGTGAAGCTGGGCCGGTCGGACGGCCGCAGCGTCGAAGTGCTGGGTGGGCTGAAGGCCGGTGAACAGATCGCCGCGTCCAACACCTTTGTGTTGAAGGCCGAGCTGGGCAAGGGCTCGGCGGAACACGAACACTGAAGGAAGACGCATCCATGTTTGAACGCATCATCCGCTTCTGCATCGAGCAGCGCTGGCTGGTCATGCTGGCCGTGCTGGGCATGGCCGGGCTGGGCCTCTACAACTACACGCGCCTGCCAATTGACGCCGTGGTGGACATCTCCAATGTCCAGGTCGTCGTCAACACCGAGGCGCCCGGCTACTCGCCGCTGGAAGCCGAGCAGCGCATCACCTACCCCGTCGAGACCGTGATGGCCGGCCTGCCCGGCCTGGCGCAGACCCGCTCGCTGTCACGCTACGGCCTGTCCCAGGTCACGGTGATCTTCCAGGACGGCACCGACATCTACTTCGCCCGCCAGCTGGTCAACCAGCGGCTGCAGGAAGCCAGGGAGCGCCTGCCGGCCGGCATCACACCCAGTATGGGCCCGATCTCCACCGGCCTGGGCGAGATCTACCTGTGGACCGTCGAAGCAGCGCCCGGCGCCAAGAAGCCCGACGGCAGCGCCTACACGCCGACCGACCTGCGCGAGATCCAGGACTGGGTGGTCAAGCCGCAGCTGCGCAATGTGCCCGGCGTCACCGAGATCAACTCGATCGGCGGCTTCGAGAAGCAGTACGTGGTGGCGCCGAACCTGGAGCGGCTGGGGGCTCACGGCCTGAGCCTGGCCGACGTGGTGGCGGCGCTGGAGAAGAACAATGCCAACGAGGGCGCGGGCTACATCGAGCGGCGCGGCGAGCAGTACCTGGTGCGCGCGCCGGGCCAGGTCGCGTCGATGCAGGACATCCGCGACATCATCGTCGGCAGCGCGCAGGGCCAGCCGGTTCGCGTGGGCGACGTGGCCGAGGTCGAAATCGGACGCGAGCTGCGTACCGGTGCGGCCACCGAGGACGGCCAGGAGGTGGTGCTGGGCACCGTCTTCATGCTGATGGGCGAGAACAGCCGCAGCGTCTCGCGGGCGGTCGACAAGCAGATGAAGGCGATCAACCAGTCGCTGCCGGCCGGCGTGCGGGCGGTCACGGTGTATGACCGCACGGTGCTGGTCGACAAGGCCATCGCCACGGTGCAGAAGAACCTGCTCGAAGGCGCGGTGCTGGTGGTCGCGGTGCTGTTCCTCTTCCTCGGCAACATGCGCGCCGCGCTGATCACGGCGATGGTGATCCCGCTGTCCATGCTGTTCACCTTCAGCGGCATGGTCTCGTACCGCATCAGCGCCAACCTGATGAGCCTGGGCGCGCTGGACTTCGGCATCATCGTCGACGGGGCCGTGGTCATCATCGAAAACGCGGTGCGCCGGCTGTCCCATGCGCAGGCCCACAGAGGCCGGCCACTGACACGCTCGGAGCGCTTCCACGAGGTGTTTGCCGCGGCCAGGGAAGCCAGGCGGCCGCTGCTGTTCGGGCAGCTCATCATCATGGTGGTCTACGTGCCCATCCTGGCGCTCACCGGCGTGGAGGGCAAGATGTTCCACCCGATGGCCTTCACCGTGCTGCTGGCCTTGCTGGGCGCGATGCTGCTGTCCATCACCTTCGTGCCCGCGGCCATTGCGCTGTTCATCGGCCAACGCGTGGCGGAAAAGGAGAACCGGCTGATGCTGTGGGCCAGGCGCCGTTACGAGCCGGCCCTGAAGGCCTCGCTGGCCAACGCGCCGGTGGTCGCCACCTTCGCCGCGGTCGCGGTGCTGTTCTCGGTGGCGGTGGGCACCCGGCTGGGCAGCGAGTTCGTGCCCAACCTGAACGAGGGCGACTTCGCGATCCAGGCGCTGCGCATTCCCGGCACCAGCCTGACGCAGTCCGTCGCCATGCAGCAGCAGCTGGAGCGCCGTCTGAAGGCTCGCTTCCCCGAGATAGAGCGCATCTTCGCGCGCACCGGCACCGCAGAGATTGCCGCCGACCCGATGCCGCCCAACATCTCCGACGGCTACATCATGCTCAAGCCCATGGACCAGTGGCCCGCACCGCGCAAGACGCGCGACGAGCTGCTGGCCGCGATCCGCGAAGAAGCGGCCCTGGTGCCGGGCAACGCCTACGAGTTCTCGCAGCCCATCCAGCTGCGCTTCAACGAGCTGATCTCCGGCGTGCGCTCGGACGTGGCGGTGAAGCTGTTTGGCGACGACAACGAGGTGCTGAACACCACCGCCGCCCAGATCGCCGAGCGGCTGGGCCAGGTGCCCGGCGCCACCGAGGTCAAGGTCGAGCAGACCAGCGGCCTGCCGATGCTCTCGGTCAACATCGACCGGGCCAAGGCCACCCGCTACGGGCTGAACATGAACGAGGTTCAGGCCACCGTGGCCACCGCCATCGGCGGCCGCGAGGCCGGCACCTTCTTCCAGGGCGACCGGCGCTTCGACATCCTGGTGCGCCTGCCCGAGGCCGTGCGGCAGGACATCGACGCGCTGCGCCGCCTGCCCATTGCCCTGCCCAGGGGCAGCGGGCCGACGGCCTATGTGCCGCTGGGAGAACTCGCCACGCTGGAGCTGACGCCAGGCCCGAACCAGATCTCCCGCGAAGACGGCAAGCGGCGCGTGGTCGTCAGCGCCAACGTCACCGGGCGCGACCTCGGCTCCTTCGTCGGCGATGCCCAGGCCGCCATCGCCACCGTCAAGGTGCCAGCCGGCTACTGGACGGCCTGGGGCGGCACCTTCGAGCAACTGGCCTCGGCCACCCAGCGGCTGCAGCTGGTCGTGCCGCTGGCCTTGCTGATGGTGTTCGTGCTGCTGTTCACGATGTTCGGCAACGTCAAGGACGGGCTGCTGGTGTTCACCGGCATTCCGTTTGCACTCACCGGCGGCGTGCTGGCGCTGTGGCTGCGGGGCATTCCGCTGTCCATCTCGGCCGCGGTGGGCTTCATCGCGCTGTGCGGCGTGGCGGTGCTGAACGGCCTGGTGATGCTGTCCTTCATCCGCGGCCTGCGCGAAGAAGGCAGGAACCTGGACGACGCGATCTGGGAAGGCGCGTTGACACGGCTGCGGCCGGTCCTGATGACCGCCATGGTGGCCTCGCTGGGCTTTGTGCCGATGGCGCTGGCCACCGGCACCGGTGCGGAGGTGCAGCGCCCGCTGGCCACGGTGGTCATCGGCGGTATCCTGTCGTCCACGCTGCTGACCCTGCTGGTGCTGCCGGTGCTGTACCGCTGGGCGCACAGGCGCGATGAAGACGAGGTGCCGGCAGCCGCCGCCGTGCCGGCCTGATCCCGCGCCACCCCAGGTTTCCCATGTCCCTGCGACCCGCCCTCCCCGCGCTCACCGCGGCCTTGTTGTTCGGCGCCAGCACG
>NZ_VIDT01000398.1 GCF_006519715.1 Ideonella azotifigens | reverse complement strand
CGCGCTGCAGGACCTCTGGCTGCGCCAGGCCGTGGCGGCCCAGCGCAAGCAGGAAGTGGCCCCCGGCGAACTGCCAGGCGCCGTGAACCTCACCCAGCCCGAGGTCCGCCAGGCACTGGAAGCGATCTACACCCAGCGCCTGGGCGGGCCCGCCCTGGAGGCCTTGCGACAGCAGATCAAGGCTGCCGCTGCCAAGCCAGCCGAGCCCGCCAGGACAGCAGAGGCCAAGCCGCCAGAGTTCCCGCTGCATGCCGCGCTGCAGCAGCAATTGATGGCGCAGAGCGCCGTCACCGAGGACCAGCTCACGGCACTGGCCACGTCACGCGCAGAGGCCGTCAGCAGTCGGCTGATTTCACGCAATGTCCCGCAGGACCGCCTGCTGCTGGTTGCGCCCAAACGACTGGACGCTGAGCAAGCGTCGCAGGTCGAGCTGGGATTGAGCGTCAAGGCGAGCCCTGCGGTGGAGGCCGCGTCATCCGCCGCTGCCCGTTGAGCCTGCGCTACACGCTCAGTGCCTGCTGCAGGTGATCGACCAGCGCCCGCTGCGGCGCGGTCAGCACCGCACCTGAAGCCGCAACCAGTGCCAGCTCTGTTGGCGCCAGTTCGGGCAGGCCTTCGCACAGCCGGTGCTCGGGCAGCAGCGCGGTGGTGGGCAAAACGCTGATCGCCAGGCCCGAGGCGACTGCGGCCTGGATGCCGGTGAGGCTGTGGCTGCCAAAGGCCTGGCGCCAGCGGCGGCGCGCCTTGTCCAGGCCGCGCAGCGCGCGCTGGCGGTAGACGCAACCTTGCGGGAACAGCGCCAGCGGGATGGGCTCGCCGGGGGGCAGCGCAAAGCCCTGGCCTTGCACCCAGACCAGGGTTTCAGGCCAGGCGGCCAGGCACTCGCCTTCGCCCGGTGAGCGCTTGACCAGTGCCAGATCCAGCTCGCCCTGCGCGAGTTTGTGTTTCAGGTCCGTGCTCATGCCGCTGATGGTTGCCAGGCGCAGGCCGGGCTGCTGCGCGCTGAAGCCCGAGAGCAGGGCGGACATGCGGCGCGCGTCGAAATCTTCCGGCACGCCCACGCGCACCGGCAGCACGGCGCCTTCGCTCGCGAACACGTCCTCGGCCTCCTGGGCCAGTGCCAGCAGGCGGCGGGCGTAGTTCGTCAGCAACTCGCCCTGGGCGGTGGGCGTGATCTGCGTGCCGGTGCGGTCGCGCAGCAGCAGCGGCCGGCCCACGCGCTCTTCCAGCTTGCGGATCTGCTGGCTGACGGTGGACTGGGTGCGGTGCACCCGCTCACCAGCCCGCGTGAAGCTGCGCTCGTCCACCACGCAGACGAGGGTCTGCAGCAACTCCAGGTCCAGCACCTCGGCACTCCTTCCACTTTGAAGGTGTCATTAGACATTCAACTGAGGTGTTGCATCAAATCGAATTTCCAAATTACAGGATGGCTGCCTACGATGCCACCCATTCCTTGTCTTGCACTGCAGAAAGCCCATCGCCATGTCCCTTTCCGGCTCCCGTCCCCGCTGGCTCACCTTCGACTGCTACGGCACCCTCATCCAGTGGGACGAGGGCCTGCAGGCGGCCGTGCGCGAGCTGCTGGCCGCCAAGCAGGCCGACCATGTCTCGCCCGAAAGACTGATCCAGGTGTATGACCACCACGAACACGCGCTGGAGCAGACGCCACCGCACCGCTCGTTCCGCGAGGTGGCCGGCCAGGGCTTGCAGATGGCCTTGCGCGAGCTGGGCCTGCCGGTGGGCGACGGTGACATGGCCTCGCTGGCCAAACGCATCTCGGCGATGCCGCCGTTTCCCGAGGTGGTGACCACGCTGGCGCGGCTGAAGGCGGCGGGCTGGCGGCTGTGCATCGTCTCCAACACCGACGACGACATCATTGCCGGCAACGTGGTGCAGCTGGGCGGCCACATCGACCGCGTCATCACCGCGCAGCAGGCGGGCGCCTACAAGCCCAACCGCCGGCTGTTCGACCATGCGCATGAGGCGCTGGGCGTGACGAAGGACGAGGTGCTGCACATCTGCGCCAGCCCGCACCTGGACCATGCGGCGGCACGGGACATCGGTTTCCGCTGCGTGTGGATCGACCGCGGCACCGGCCGCCGGCTGCTGCCCGACTACGCGCCTGACGCGACGCTGCCCACGCTGGCTGGCGTGCCGGAATTGCTGGCAGCGGCGGGCTGGTGAACAGGCATCATCTCGCCATGGCCCACACCCTTGCCGCATCCGTTGCCCCGTCTGCCGAACTGCCCGAGCTGGACAACGAAGCGATCCACCAGGCCCGCATCGAACTGGCCGCCTGTTTCCAGCTGGCCGCTCAGCACGGGCTGGAGGAGGGCATCTGCAATCACTTTTCAGCCTTGCTGCCGGGCAGTGACACGCTGTTCCTGGTCAATCCTTATGGCTTGGCCTTTGCCGAGGTCACCGCTTCCAGCCTGCTGATCTGCCATGTGGACGGGCAGGTGCTGGCCGGCCAAGGGCAGCCCGAGGCCACGGCCTTCTACATCCACGCCCGGCTGCATCGCCAGCAGCCACGCATACGCGCCGCGTTCCACACCCACATGCCGCATGCGACGGCATTGAGCATGCTGCAGGGCGAGCCGCTGCGCTGGGCAGGCCAGACCGCGTTGAAGTTCCTGGGCCGCACCGCCGTGGACCCGCACTACAACGGCCTGGCGCTGGACAACACCGAGGGCGACCGCATTGCCAAAGCCATCGGCACTGCCGACATCGTGTTCCTGAAGAACCACGGCGTGCTGGTCTGCGGCGCCAGCGTGGCAGAGGCCTGGGACGACCTTTACTACCTGGAGCGCGCGGCCCAGGTGCAACTGCTGGCGATGAGCACCGGCGAGCCGCTTCAGCTCATTCCAGGCGAGATCGCCCAACGCACTGCAGCGCAGATGCGGCTGGGCGATGCCGACAGTGCCCGCGCGCACCTGGCCAGCGGCTTGCGCCGGCTGCGTGCTGCGGGCAATCCGTTCGAGCGCTGAGTTCAGCGACCTGCGGCTTCAGCGGGCCACGCCGTAGACCGACAGCGCCGGCAGCGTGGCCGAGGCGGCCTTGATCCAGCTGCCGCTGGTGCCGTAGGTGGCGTAGCCGCCGGTCGTGCCGTTGGCGTTGTTCAGCCAGATGGCGCTGACGTCGCTGCCTGCCGTGGTGACCGTGCCGACCCAGTACTGCACGCCGGCCGTCAGTGCGATGGTTTCGGCCGTGGTGACCTGCACATAACTGCAGCAGGGGTAGATCGCGCCTTTCTCGGTCTTCCAGTCGAAAGGCGTCACATCGGTCCAGGTGAACAGCGGCGCGCCCGGCACGCCATTCGCGTCGGCATACACCACGATGTTCAGCGTGCTGCGGTTGCCGGCGCCCAGGGCCACCGGCAGCACCATCTTGGTCAGGTTGGCGTTGATGGCGGGCGTGAACGGCACCGCGGCGTTCTGCAGCGGGTCGCTCGCGCTGTCGCCGGCGATGCTCAGCCCGGCGTCGGCCTTGTACATCGCGACGTTCGACGTGATCGTCGAGTACAGGACCTGGGTGTCGGCCTTGGCCTGGGACTTCGCATCCGCCGTCGGTGCGACCGACTGTGCGGGACCGACTCGGCGGATGATGGGCTCGGCGCTGGCCGAGGTGGCTGTGGTCGCTGCGGCGAGCGCGAGCAACGACAGCAGCGCTGTCAGGGTTTGCGGGATTCGCATGGGAAAACCTTTGTCGGATGACGGAAAGCGGGGAGGGTGAAGGCGGGGACGAGTGCGAAGACGCGCTTGCTCACTCGGTCGGCACGCCGTAGACGCCCACGGCCGGCAGCAGCACTTCGCTCTGGCTCTGCCACACGCCGCCGCCGTCCAGGTAGGCATCGGTGCCGGTCAGGCCGCGCGAGTTGAAGTACCACATCGCGGTGATGCGGCTCTTGGGCGTGGTCGCGACGACGATCCAGTACTTCTTGCCTTCCACCAGCGGCACTTCGCCGGCTGCAGCGCTCGGGGCGACATAGGTGCAGCACTGGCGCGCGGTGTTGTCGGCGTTCAGCGTGTTCTGGATCGGCATGTCCTGCCAGGTGTAGATCGCTTCGCCGGGCAGGCCCTTGGCGTCTGCGTTGATCGAGATGAGCAGGGTGCTGGCGTCTTTGACGCTGTCCTGCGAGAGCGGCACGATGACCTGCGTCACGCTGATGTTGGACTTGGCCTTGAACGGCACCGCGAAGTGCTGCTGCGGCCCGCGCGAGCCCGGCACGCCCTGCATGTGCCACAGCGGCCCCAAGATGGCCGGGCCCCAGCCGTAGTCATAGACGTTGGTCGCGTCCGTGTTCAGCGTGCTGTAGATCTTGGTGGTCCCGGGTGGCGCGGCGGTCGGGGTCCGGGCTGGGCCTGATTGTTTGACGATTGCTTCGGCTGCAACATGGCTTGTGGCGATGGCCAGCAGCGACAGGGCAACCCATTGTTTGAGTCTCATGGAACACCTTGTGAAGAAGGGGGAGTGAGGTCCGTCGTGCCGGCTTGTGACCGTTGCGCGCCGGCTTCTGCAAGGGTCGGTCATACAACAACCGGCCCCGCCGAAGTGAGCCGCAGTGTGCGTGGCATGCCCCGAAACAGGGCCTCGGCTGCGCCATGAAAGGGCAACGGAAAAGCCATGGTTGCCCGGTAAAAAGGTGTGTCGGGGTGGAAATTCGGCGGACTTATTGAATTTTTCTAGCTTTGCCTGTTGACGGTTGTATGACGTCAGTCAGGCATTGTTTTTGCGCTGTGTCATCACATCGCCGGCCATGCACCGCGCCAGCCTGACCCGCTCATCCAGCGGGTTTTGGCCAGCGCGGAGCGATTGCTCCCAACCCGGGAGCGCGGTGCGTTCCAAGGAATCGTGTTCATGCAAGAAGCTGGGTTGTCCCAAGCGCTCGCCGGGTCCATCTGGACCTTTGGCGAGGTCGAGTTCGATGAAGTGCGCTGGTGCTTGCGCGTGGCCGGCGCACCGGTCGCCCTGGAGCCCAAGCCGCTGCGCATCCTCAGCATGCTGCTGCGCCGCGCCGGCGAGGTCGTCACCCGGGATGACCTGCTGGCCGAGCTGTGGCCCGGCACGCCGGTGGTCGACAAGGCCGTCACCAATGCGGTGGGCAAGCTGCGCCAGGCGCTGGGGCCGGACGGCGTGAACTGCATCTCCACCGTGCCCAAGCTGGGCTACCGGCTGATGGCTGAGGTGCAGCGCCAGGGGGCCGTCGCAGAAGCCAGGCCGTCTGTGGCCGAAGAACCCGCCGAGGCGCCGCACACGGAC
>NZ_VIDT01000397.1 GCF_006519715.1 Ideonella azotifigens | reverse complement strand
AATCCTCGTTCAGCGGGCGGGCGCCACGCTCGCTGCAGCAGCCGATGTCAACTTCAAAGCTCATGCCGGGATTGTCAACGGCCTCGCCGGCCGGTGCTGAGCGCCCGAATACCGTTTCCGTCCTCTCTCCTACCGATTCAACGCCCCGCCCTCAAGGACTCCGCCATGAAAAAGATGAAGCTCGTGATGATCGGCAACGGCATGGCCGGCGTGCGCACGCTGGAAGAGCTGCTGAAGATCGCCCCGGACATGTACGACATCACCGTTTTCGGTGCCGAGCCGCATCCGAACTACAACCGCATCCTGCTGTCGCCGGTGTTGGCGGGTGAACAGACCATCGACGAGATCATCCTGAACCCGCTGAGCTGGTACGAGGAACACGGCATCACGCTGCACCTGGGCAAGACGGTGGTCGACGTGGACCGGGCGCGCCGCGTGGTCACCGCGGCCGACGGCACGGTCGCCGAATACGAGCGGCTGCTGATCACCACCGGTTCGAATCCTTTCATCCTGCCAGTGCCCGGAAAGGACCTGATCGGCGTGATCGCGTACCGCGACATCGCCGACACCAACACGATGATCGAGACCGCCAAGACGCACAAGCATGCGGTCGTCATCGGCGGCGGCCTGCTGGGGCTGGAGGCGGCCAACGGGCTGATGCTGCGCGGCATGTCGGTCACCGTGGTGCACATCAGCAGCTGGCTGATGGAGCGCCAGCTGGACACCGTGGCCGGCAAGCTGCTGGAGAAGTCGCTGGCCGACCGGGGCCTGAAGTTCGAGCTGGGCGCCCACACCGCGGCGCTGCTGGGCAACGACGAAGGTCGAGTTCGTGCGGTGCAGTTCAAGGACGGCCGCGAGATCCCGGCCGACCTGGTGGTGATGGCCGCCGGCATCCGCCCGAACACCACGCTGGCCGAGAAGATCGGCCTGCACTGCCAGCGCGGCATCGTCGTCACCGACACCATGCAGACCGTGACCGACGCGCGCATCTACTCGGTTGGCGAATGCGCCGCGCACCGCGGCATTGCCTACGGCCTGGTGGCGCCGCTGTTCGAGCAGGGCAAGGTCTGCGCCACGCACCTGGCGCACTTCGGCATCGGCCGCTACACCGGCTCGCAGACCAGCACCAAGCTCAAGGTCACCGGCATCGACCTGTTCTCGGCCGGCGACTTCATGGGCGGCGAAGGTTGCGAGGAAATCCTGCTGTCCGACCCGACCGCGCCGGGCGGCGGCATCTACAAGAAGCTGGTGATCAAGGACGACAAGCTGGTCGGCGCCTGCCTGTATGGCGACACGGTGGACGGCAGCTGGTACTTCAAGCTGCTGCGCGAAGGCCGCTCGGTGGCCGACATCCGCGACCGCCTGATGTTCGGCGAGAGCAACATCGGCGACACGGGCCACGAAGGCCACAACAAGGCCGCGGCGATGGCCGACAGCGACGAGGTCTGCGGCTGCAACGGCGTCAACAAGGGCGCCATCTGCAAGGCCATCAAGGACAAGGGCCTGTTCACGCTGGAAGAGGTGCGCAAGCACACCAAGGCCAGCGCCTCCTGCGGCTCCTGCACCGGCCTGGTCGAGCAGCTGATCATGTTCACCGCCGGTGGCGACTATTCGGCCACGCCGAAGAAGAAGGCCATGTGCGGCTGCACCGACCACAGCCACCAGGAAGTGCGTGACGCGATCTTCAAGGACCACCTGACCAGCATCCCGCAGCTCATGCAGCACCTGGGCTGGAAGACGCCCAACGGCTGCGCCAGCTGCCGCCCTGCGCTGAACTACTACCTCATTTCGTCCTGGCCCAAGGAGGCAAAGGACGATCCGCAGAGCCGCTTCATCAACGAGCGCTCGCACGCCAACATCCAAAAGGACGGCACCTACTCCGTCATCCCGCGCATGTGGGGCGGCGAGACCACCGCCGACGAGCTGCGCCGCATTGCCGATGCGGTGGACAAGTACAAGATCCCCACGGTGAAGGTCACCGGCGGCCAGCGCATCGACCTGCTGGGCGTGAAGAAGGAAGACCTGGTCAACGTCTGGAAGGACATCGGCATGCCTTCTGGCCATGCCTATGCCAAGGCGCTGCGCACCGTGAAGACCTGCGTGGGCTCGGAGTGGTGCCGCATGGGCACGCAGGACAGCACCCAGATGGGCAAGGACCTCGAGCGTGCGATGTGGCGCATGTACGCGCCGCACAAGGTCAAGTTCGCCGTCTCGGGCTGCCCGCGCAACTGCGCTGAAGCCGGCATCAAGGACGTGGGCATCATCGGCGTGGACTCCGGCTGGGAGATGTACGTGGCTGGCAACGGCGGCATCAAGACCGAGGTCGCCCACTTCTTCACCAAGCTGAAGACGGCCGAAGAGGTGCTGGAATACACCGGCGCCTTCATGCAGCTTTACCGCAAGGAAGGCTGGTACCTGGAACGCACCGTGCATTACGTCAGCCGCGTGGGCCTGGATTACGTGAAGAAGAAGATCCTCGACGACCACGAGGGCCGCAAGGCGCTGTGGGCCGAGCTGCAGTTCGCGCTGGACGGCGAACCGGACCCGTGGTTCGATTTCGACAAGGCACGCGTGGACACCCGCCAGTTCCAGCCGCTGCAGCCGCAGCTGGCTTCCTCCGCCACCAGCGCCTGAACACGGAGACCTTCGCCATGACCACCTGGACCCCCATCTGCCGCATTGACGACATCCCCGTGCTGGGCTCGCGCCGTGTGCTGCGCGAAAAAGGCGCGGCCGTCGCGCTGTTCCGCACCGAGACCAACGAAGTGTTCGCACTGCTGGACCGCTGCCCGCACAAGGCCGGCCAGCTGTCGCAAGGCATCGTCTTCGGCAGCAGCGTGGCCTGCCCGCTGCACAACTGGACGATTGGCCTGCACGACGGCCAGGCCGCTGCGCCGGACGTGGGCTGCACGCCGCGCTTTGCGGTGCGCATCGAAGACGGCGCCGTCAGCCTGAAGGCCGATGAACTGGCCACGCTGGGCACCGAGCTGCCGCTGCCGATGGCCGGCCCCTGCCTGCGCCACGCGGCCTGAAGGAGACCGCCATGGTGCAGACGCGCTCGACCTGTCCGTACTGCGGCGTCGGTTGCGGCGTCGTGATCGAACACGATGGCGCGCAGATCACCGGCGTCTCAGGCGATCCCGACCACCCGGCCAACTTCGGCCGGCTGTGCACCAAGGGCTCCACGCTGCACCTGACCGCCAGCGCCAGCATCACCCGCCAGACGCGGCTGCTGCAGCCGCTGCTGCGCGCCGAGCGCGGCAAGCCCGCCACGCCTGTCACCTGGAACACCGCGCTGGACCTGGCAGCCGAGCGGCTCTCGACCATCCACCAGCAGCACGGTGCCGACGCGATCGGCGTCTACATCTCCGGCCAGCTGCTGACCGAGGACTACTACGTCTTCAACAAGCTGGTGAAGGGCCTGCTGGGCAGCAACCATGTGGACACCAACTCGCGCCTGTGCATGAGCAGCGCGGTGGCCGGCTACAAAGCCACACTGGGAGCCGATGCACCACCTTGCAGCTACGAGGACCTGGCTCTGGCCGACACGGTCTTCATCACCGGCAGCAACATGGCCTGGGCCCACCCCATCCTGTTCCGCCGGCTGGAAGACGGCAAGCGTGCGAAGCCTGAGCAGAAGTGGATCGTCGCCGACCCGCGTCGCACCGAGACAGCGGCGATGGCCGACCTGCACCTGCCGCTGCTGCCCGGCAGCGACGTGGCGCTGTACCACGGCCTGCTGCACCTGATGCTGTGGGAAGGCTTCACGAAGCCGGCCTACATCGCCGCCCACACCGAAGGCTTCGACGCGCTGAAGGCGCGCGTGCGCGACTTCACGCCACGCGAAACCGCCCGCCTCACCGGCCTGCGCGAGGACGACCTGCTGACCGCCGCGCGCTGGTTCGGCGACAGCCCGGCCACCTTGTCGCTCTACTGCCAGGGCCTGAACCAGAGCGCCGACGGCACCGCGAAGAACGCCGCGCTGATCAACCTGCACCTGGCCAGCGGCCAGATCGGCAAGCCCGGCGCCGGCCCGTTTTCGCTGACCGGCCAACCGAATGCGATGGGCGGCCGCGAAGTGGGCGGCCTGGCCAACCTGCTGTCCGCGCACCGCGACCTGGCCAACCCCGACCACCGCGCCGAGGTGGCCAGGCTGTGGGGCGTGCCCAGCGTGCCTTCGAAGCCCGGCAAGAGCGCGGTCGAGATGTTCCAGGCCGCGGCCGATGGCGAAATCAAGGCGCTGTGGATTGCCTGCACGAATCCGGCCCAGTCCATGCCCGACCAGGCCATGGTGCGCCGCGCGCTGGAACGTGCCGAGTTCGTGATCCTGCAGGAAGCTTTTGCCACCACCGCCACCGCGCCGTTTGCCGACCTGCTGCTGCCGGCCACGACCTGGGGCGAGAAGGACGGCACGGTGACCAACAGCGAGCGCCGCATCAGCCGCGTGCGGCCAGCCATTCCGGCAGCAGGCCAGGCCCGGCACGACTGGCACATTGCCGCCGACATCGCCCGCCGCATCGCCACCCGCATCGCGCCGGGCCGCATTGCGATGTTCGACTACGCGACACCCGAATCGGTCTGGAACGAGCACCGCGAAAGCACGCGTGGCCGCGACCTGGACATCACCGGCCTGAGCTACGCCATGTTGGAGACGCAAGGCCCGCAGCAGTGGCCGCTGCCCGAAGGTGCCACCCAAGGCCAGGCCCGGCTCTACGAAGACGGCCGCTTCGCCACCGCCAGCGGCAAGGCCAAATTTGCCGACGTGCCGTTCAAGCCGCTGGCCGAACCGCGCGACGCGCAATACCCGTTCAGCCTGGGCACCGGCCGCTTGCGCGACCAGTGGCACGGCATGAGCCGCACCGGCACGCTGGGCCGGCTGTTCGGCCACGACAGCCTGCCGGCGGTGGACCTGGCGCCGGCCGACATGGCACGCCTGAAACTGGCCGAAGGCGACCTGGTCGAAGTGCGCTCGCGCCGCGGCTCGCTGGTGCTGCCGGCGCGTGGCAGCGACACCGTCCTGCCCACGCAAGCCTTCATCGCGATGCACTGGGGCGAAGAAGTGCTGACCGGGCACGACGCGCAGGGCCGGCCGGTGCCTGGCGTCAACGCGCTGACCACGCCCGCGTACTGCCCCATCTCCAAGCAGCCCGAGCTGAAGCACTGCGCGGTGCACATCGCCAAGGCCCACGTGCCGTGGCGGCTCACCGCGATGGCCTGGCTGCCGGCCGACCAGGCGCTGGCACTGCGCGAGCAGATGCACCCCTTGCTG
>NZ_VIDT01000396.1 GCF_006519715.1 Ideonella azotifigens | reverse complement strand
CGGCCACCAGCCCAGCGTGTCGCCCACCTGCTGCTGCAGGCCGTAGGCCGCTTCGGCATCGGCCGGCTGGCCGGTCCATTCGGCGGGCGACAGCAGTGCGTGGTGGCGATGGGCGGCGACCAGGGCTTCGGCGAGCGGGTGGAGTTGGGGCATGGCGACGGGCCTCTGAAGTGCAGTCCTCGCAAGACGTGCGCGGACAGGGTTCGATTCCAGCATGCTCCGTGAAATCTTCCCACATTAGAATTTTTGGCACTTTGGCTGGAACATGCTATAGTGCGAGGCTTGCCGGGAAGCAGCAATGCTTTGTCAGCAAAGCCCAGGTGGCGGAATTGGTAGACGCACTAGTTTCAGGTACTAGCGGGTAACTCCGTGGAGGTTCGAGTCCTCTCCTGGGCACCAACACAAAAAAAGGCCAGCGCATTTGCGCTGGCCTTTTGCATTTCTGCGCCTGCAATGCGGGTGCAATGGATCCGTCTGGCGCGCGGTTTCAGGCGGTGAGAGGTTTGTCACGCTTTTTCGGGTGGCAAGGCCCGGTCAGGCCACTCATCCCCTGGCTGTGGGCTGGCCGGCATGATGCATGCATGTCAGCATTCCAGTCGCCCCATGTCCTGGAGTAAATACAGATGTATCGCCTGAAGACTTCCCGCGCTGTGTCGCCCCACCCCGTTCGCCGCCTGCGTTGCATGGCCAGTGGGCTTGCGTTGGGTCTGGCCGTTTCGTTGGCATCGTTGGCGGCACAGGCTGGCACCACCACCAGCACGGTCACCAGCCTGACCAGCCTGTCGCAGCGCATGATCTCGTACCGCCACCAGGAGCACTCGTGGCAGACGGCCGATGGCGGCATTCACGTGCTGATCAACCACACCAAGCAGTCCGGCAACAATTCGCTGACCCTGTATTCCAGCCATGACGCTGGCGCCACCTGGCAGCAGCAGCAGGTCCTCAACGGCACCGGTGCCAGCAATGTGTCGGACGGCTACTACGACAGCGCGACGTCCAGCTTGTCGGTCATCTATGACACCGTCGGCGGTGACATCCGTTTTGTCACCTTCCCGTACGACAGCAGCAAACGCAGCTTTGCGGCTGGCGCGATCCAGACGCTGCCGCGCGGCAGCGCCACCACCAGCGGCGCGAACCCCAGCTTTGTCACCGACACCAAGGGCAACACCTGGGCCGCGTTTGTCGAGACGGACAGCGCGGACGGCAAGTCGGTGATCGTGCTGCACCTGCGCAAGCCCGGCAAGACCAAGTGGAACAACACCGGCCTGCAGTTCGGCCCGAAGGACGCCACCGCGCCTGCTCCTCAGGTCAAGCGCAGCGCTCGCCTGGTGTTGACCCCCGCGGGCGTCGGCATGGTCTTCACGGTGCATGAAACCATGTATTGGTCCGAGCGGCCCGTCAAGGGTGATGCAGGCACTCCGTGGAGCGCGGCACAGACCCTCTACACCAGCCCCAACCCGCCAGACAGCGAGCCAGTGTCCAGCCACTTCAACACCGCGCTGGATGGCAAGGGCTACATCCACCTGGCCTTCGCCGACGGCGGTGCGCTGATGTACATGCGCTACGACGCCAAGTCGCTCGCCTGGAGCCCGTACGCGACGCTGGTGCCGGCCTCGGCAGGCGCGCAGATCACCTATCCGCAAATGGTCTGGCAGGGCAACCAGAACATTGCCATCATCAGCAACTACGGCGAGATGGCCCGCATCTACCAGGCGACCGACCGTGGCACTTCGGCTGCTGCCGGCGACACGGGCGACTTCGCCTGCACCGACCGCTTCCAGCATACGCCGACTTCGCAAACCGGCGGCCTGCAGGACTACACGCTGCCGCGCCTCGAAGCACCATCCAACGCATCGCTGTTCCAGCCGGTGCCGGTGTTCCAGCAGTTCATCGACTACACCAACGGCTACGCCCAGCAGCGCGCGTTGTTCAACTCGTTCTCGCAGTCCGGCACGCCAGGCTGCAAGAACTGACCGCCGGGTGGCTTCAGGCCACCATCGGCAACCCCACATAGTTCTCGGCCATCACCGTCTGCGCGGCCTCCGATTGGCGCAGGTAGTCCAGTTCGGCCTGCTGCATGCGGTCGCCAAAGCCGGCGTTGTCCGGGAACCTGTGCATCAGGGAAGTGAACCACCACGAGAAGCGCTCGGCCTTCCAGATGCGGGCCAGTGCGCGGGCCGAGTAGCCGTCCAGCCCGGCGGCGCTTTTCTCCTGGTAATGCTCGGTCAGCGCCTCGGCCAGGAACTGCACGTCTGACGCAGCCAGGTTCAGCCCCTTGGCGCCCGTCGGCGGCACGATGTGCGCCGCATCGCCCGCAAGGAACAGCCGGCCGAAGCGCATCGGTTCGGTGACGAAGCTGCGAAGCGGTGCAATGCTCTTCTCGATGGCCGGGCCGGTGACCAGTGCGGCCGCCGCTGCCGGGTCCAGCCGGCGCTTGAGCTCATCCCAGAAGGCCTGGTCGCTCCACTGCTCGACCTTGTCCTCCAGCGAGCACTGCAGGTAGTAGCGGCTGCGCGTGGCCGAGCGCATGCTGCACAGCGCGAAACCGCGTTCGTGCCGAACGTAGATCAGCTCATGCGCCACCGGCGGCACGTCCGCCAGGATGCCCAGCCAGCCAAAGGGGTACACCTTTTCAAAGGTGCGCAGCGAGCTTTGCGGCACGCTGGCGCGGCACACGCCGTGGAAGCCGTCGCAGCCCGCAATGAAATCGCAGCGCAGCTCATGGTCCCGGCCCTGGTGCTGGAAGCGCACGCGCGGCGTGTCGCCGTCGAAGTCCAGCACCTCGACATTCGTGGCCTCATACACCGTGGTCAGCCCCTCTTCGGCGCGCGCGGCCATCAGGTCACGCGTGATCTCGGTCTGTCCGTAGACGGTGACCCGCTTGCCGCCGGTGCGTGCATGCAGGTCGATGCGCGAGCGCTGGCCGTCCACGCACAGCTCGAAGCCATCGTGCGGCAGCCCTTCGGCGTGCATGCGGGCCGCCACGCCGGCGCGCTCCAGCAGGTCCACCGTGGTCTGCTCGATCACGCCGGCGCGGATGCGGCCCAGCACGTAGTCGCCGCTGCGCTGCTCCAGCACCACCGCGTCAATGCCGGCCTTGTGCAGCAGCTGGCCCAGCAGCAGCCCAGCCGGGCCGGCGCCGATGATGGCGACCTGGGTGCGCGTGGGAAAGGTGGTGGGCGGCATGGCAAAGCTCCTGGCAATGGTGGCGGGAACAGCAGAAGCAGTGCGTTCGACAGCGCCCGCCGCGCCATCGTCGACTCAGATCAGCGATTGCAGCTGCGCCTGCAGTTGCAGCAGCAAGGGCAGGCCACGCTCGGCCAGCTCGTCCATGCGCATGCGCGAGGCATGTGCGCTGAGGTTGGCCGAGGCCACGACCTCACCCTTGAAGTTGCGCAGCGGCACGGCCACGGTGCGCAAGCCCAGCTCGAATTCCTGGTCCACCAGCGCATGGCCGCGCGCCCGCACCCGCTGCACCTCGGCGCGCAGCGCGTCGTGATCCACCAGCGTGTGGGTCGTGCGGGCGGGCAAGGTCTGGCGGCGCAGCCAGGCGTCCAGCGCCTCGGGTGACAGCGCGGCCAGCAGCACCCGGCCATTGGCCGTGCAGTAGGCCGGCACGCGGGTGCCCGGCTGCAGCGTGCTGGAGGTCAGCCGGCCTGAGCCGGCGGCGGCCACGGAGATCACGTCGTCACCTTCCAGGACACCGGCCGACGAAGATTCCTGCAGTGCAGCCGCAATCGCCTGCAACTGCGGCTGCAGCAAGCGTGGCAGGCGCGACGAGTGCATGAACGATTGCGCCAGCCGCAGCACCTTGACACTCAGCGCGAAGGTCTTGCCGTCGTGCTTCACATAGCCCATCTCGGCCAGCGTCAGCAGGTAGCGGCGGGCCGCGGCGCGGCTCAGGTCGGCTCTGCGGGCGACCTCGGCAATCGTCAGCTGCGGCCGGTCCTGGTCGAATACCTCGATCACGCGCAGCCCTTGCTGCAGGCTGGTGACGATGTCGGCAGTGCCGCGAGATTCGGTGGGAGGCAATGCCATGCCGGGCTCCATCAACGGCCGAACGCTGGCCAGCCCGGAGGCGGGCAGCAGCGCAAGGTCGGCAAGGCGGTTCGGCAGGGCGGGTCCCATGCGCCGAGTCTGGGCCGGCGAGGGTCGCAGTGGGGAGGTAATGTGCGCTGTGCGCCCACTTTCCATCAGATTGGGCGCATTGAAGCTGTGGAAAACCCGGAGACCCTGTCCCTGCGCCCGCCTCGGGGCTGTTTAGCCGTCCTTCGCATGTTTCATTTGTGAATGCAGAATCGACACGCACGACATCCAGGCCGCGACCCAGCCCAGGCAAGCTGTGAGGCTTGCCTGCAGCGCAGGCCCGGCCCGAAGAGGCCGGCGTGACAGGCAACAAGCGAGACAACGCGCCGCGGCAGCCGCCAGGCGCGACAGGAGACAACAAGATGATGGCAAGTCCGCCCACTGCGGCGCTGGCCGAGTTCCCCGCGGGTGCGCTGTCGCTCGGCGCCACGCCGCCATCGCGCGTGCTGGTGGTCGACGACGACGCCGACATGCGCCAGATGCTGGACGACGTGCTGCACCGCAGCGGCTTCGAGGTCGACTGCGTGGACGGTGCCGCGCAGATGCGCGAGGCCATGGCCAGGCACCGCCACGACCTGGTGCTGATGGACCTGCGCCTGCGCAACGAAGACGGCCTGGTGCTGGCCCGGCAGCTGCGCCAGGTCTCGCGCGTGCCCATCGTGATGATCAGCGGCAGCAGCGACGAGACCGACCGCGTGCTGCTGCTCGAACTTGCGGCCGACGACTTCCTGATCAAGCCCTTTGGCATGCGCGAACTGGTGGCGCGCGTGCGCGCGGTGCTGCGCCGCTACGAGCAGGCCGGCGCACCGGCCGTCGCTGCACCGGCACAGGTCCAGGCACCGTCCAACAGCCCGCGCCTGGCTTTTGGCGACTGGGTGCTGGACCTGGGCCGGCGCGAGTTGCGCAGCCGCGCCGGCGAGCTGTGTGCGCTCACGCAAGGTGAATACCGCCTGCTCGAAACCCTGGCCCGCCAGCCGCAGCGCCTGTGGTCGCGCGACGAACTGCTGGAGCAAACCCGCAGCGCCGACACCGAGGTCTACGACCGCACCATCGACGTGCTGATCCTGCGCCTGCGCCGCAAGATCGAACCGAACCCGCGCCACCCGCAGTTTATTTGCACCGAGCGCGGATTGGGCTACCTCTTTCAAGCGCTGGTGACGCCGCTGTGAGCGAAGCGGCGCCGCGGC
>NZ_VIDT01000395.1 GCF_006519715.1 Ideonella azotifigens | reverse complement strand
TGGGCTACCAGGCGCTGGCGCAGACGCTGAACCAGGAGCCGGCCACGCACAACGGCAGCGCCGGCAGCGGCCAGCCGTGGACCAAGACCACGGCCTGCGACGCGCCAGCGCCGACCGCGCTGGTCTTCGGTTCGTACAAGGACATCACGGTCAACCTGAACTGGAACACCAACGAACTCTCGACCCAGGTCACCGGCTCGCTGCAGCCGGTGCTCAGCGTGCTGCCGGCCAGGCAGCACTCGGCCACCTGGGCGTTTGCCACCGGCGAATGCGGGGCCGAGAACTGGGCCGGTGTGACGCCTGCGGCACTGGTCTCGGCGAACGTCTCGAAGTGGGTCGCGGCAGGCCGCAAATACATCATCTCGACCGGCGGCGCGGCCGGCAGCTTCAGCTGCGGCTCTGACGCCGGCTTCGAGAAATTCCTGGCCACCTACGCCTCCAGCAGCTTCCAGGGCGTGGACTTCGACATCGAGGCCGGCCAGAGCCAGGAGGTGATCAACAACCTGGTGGCGCGCGTGAAGACTGCGCAGGCCAAGCACCCGACACTGCGCTTCAGCTTCACGCTGGCCACGCTGGGCGGCAGCAACACGGCGCAAAGCCTGGGCGACGCCGGTGTGCGCACCATGAACGCGATCAAGGCCGCCGGGCTGAGCAAGTACATCGTCAACCTGATGACCATGGACTACGGCAGCACCAATGCCAACAACTGCGTGATCGGCAGCAACGGCTTGTGCGACATGGGCAAGTCGGCCGTGGCCGCGGCCACCAGCCTGCACAGCTACTGGGGCGTGCCGTACAGCCAGATCGAGATCACGCCGATGATCGGCGGCAACGACACCCAGGACGAGACCTTCACGCTGGCCGACGTGGACACCGTCGCCAACTTCGCGCGGGCCAACAAGCTGGCCGGCGTGCACTTCTGGTCACTGGACCGGGACGTGGATTGCGCACCCGGCTGGGCCTCGCCGGTCTGCAACAGCTACGGCCAGGCCGGCACCTGGGGCTTCACCAACCGCTTCGCGCTGAAACTGGGGCAGTGAAACCGGGGCAGTGAGAGCGGCGGCGATGGCTATCATCGCCTCTGGCCCGGCCGGAAGCAGCCTGCTTCCGCGGCCGGCCAGAGGTGACACCGATGGACCATCCCGCCAGCCCCCTGCCCGCCATGTCGGTCGAACAACGGTACCGGCTGCTGGTCGAGGCCGTGACCGACTATGCGATCTACCTGCTGGACGCGACCGGCCATGTGTCGAGCTGGAATGCCGGCGCGCAGCGTTTCAAGGGCTATGCCGAGGGCGAGATCCTGGGCTCGCATTTCTCACGCTTCTATGTGGACGAAGACCGGCAGAACGGCCTGCCGGCGCGGACCCTGGACACCGCGGCACGCGAAGGCCGCTTCGAAGGCGAAGGCTGGCGCCAGCGCAAGGACGGCACGCGTTTCTGGGCCCACGTGGTGGTGGATTCGATCCGCGACGCGCAGGGCCAGTTGCTGGGCTTTGCGAAAGTCACCCGCGACCTGACCGAGCGGCGCGAGACCCAGCAGGCACTGGAGCGCGCCCGCGAGTCCCTGCTGCAGGCGCAAAAGGTCGAGGCCATCGGCCAGCTGACGGGGGGCGTGGCGCACGACTTCAACAACCTGCTGATGGTCATCGTCAGCAGCATGGAACTGATCCGCCGCCGCACCGGTGACGACGCCAGGCTGCAATCGCTGGTCAGCACCGCCTTGAGCGCGGCCAGGCGTGGCGCCTCGCTGACCCAGCGCATGCTGGCCTTCGCCCGCCGCCAGGAGCTGAACCCGGTGACGGTGGACGCGCTGGCACTGGTGCTGGGCATGCGCGAGCTGCTGCGCCAGTCGCTGGGCCCTTCGGTGCGCTTGCAGCTGCCCACCGGGCAGGCGCCGCTGCACGTGCAGGTCGACGAAAGCCAGCTGGAGCTGGCGCTGCTGAACCTGGCCGTGAACGCGCGGGACGCGATGCCCGACGGCGGCAGCCTGACCATCAGCGTCCAGCCGAGCGTGATCAAGCCCTTGCCGGGCGCGGCCAGCCAACCCCTGCCCGCGGGCGCCTACGTCTGCATCAGCTTGCGCGACACCGGCCAGGGCATGGACGAGGCCACACTGGCGCGCGCCACCGAGCCGTTTTTCACCACCAAAGGCCCGGGCAAGGGCACCGGGCTGGGCCTGTCGATGATCGAAGGCCTGGCCTTGCAGCTGGGCGGCCGCTTCGTGCTGCGCAGCCAGCCCGGCGTGGGCACCACGGCAGAGCTGTGGCTGCCCGCAGCCAGCGCAGCCAGCGCCTTGCCCAAGGCAGGCGCCGAGCAGGTCACGCCGACCGGCCAGGGCCTGCAGATCCTGGTGGTGGACGACGACGAGCTGGTGCTCAGCAGCGCGCTGGCAATGCTGGAAGAACTCGGCCACCGCGCGCTTGGCGCCGCCTCGGCCAGCGAGGCGCTGCAGCTGCTGCGCAGCGAGCCCGGTGTCCAGCTGCTGCTGACCGACCACGCGATGCCCCAGGTCACGGGCGCCGAGCTGATCGCCATCGCCCGCCGCGAATTCCCCGCCCTGCCCGCCATCCTCGCCAGCGGCTTCGCCGAACTCGCTATCGGCCAGTCTCCGGTCACCGCCCACAGGCTGGTCAAGCCCTTCGGGCTGGAGACCCTGGAAACCGCCATCGCCCGGGCCATGATGCCCAACCCCCACCCCTGAGCCGCCGCCGCCGACGACGGCCGAATAAATGGGGTCAGACTCCATTTTTGACGGCGGGCGCTGCAGCATGCGACTGAGCGCTTAAGCTCGCCCAAGCTTCTTCACTTCTGCCACTGGCCACGGGATTCGACATGGGCAACAGCTTCGACCACGACTTGTTCGTCATAGGCGCCGGCTCGGGCGGCGTGCGGGCCGCGCGCGTGGCGGCCGGACATGGCGCCAAGGTGGCGGTCACCGAGGAGTTCCGGGTGGGCGGCACCTGCGTGATCCGCGGCTGCGTGCCGAAGAAGCTGCTGGTCTACGGCGCGCATTTCGCCGAAGACCTGCAGGACGCGCGCCGCTTCGGCTGGGACGTGCCCGAATGCGGCTTCGACTGGCCCGCGCTGCGCGACACGGTGCAGGCCGAGGTGGCGCGCCTCAGCGGCCTGTACCGGCAGACGCTGGACAGCCACCAGGTCACCGTGCTGAGCGAACGCGCCACCGTGACCGGCCCACACGAGGTGTTGCTGGCCAGCGGCCGGCGGGTCACGGCCAAGGTCATCCTGGTGGCGACCGGCGCTTCGCCGGTGCTGCCGAGCATCGAAGGCGCGCAACTGGGCATCACCTCCAACGAGGTGTTCCACATCGAACAGCTGCCGCGGCGGCTGGTGATTGCCGGCGGCGGCTACATCGCCAACGAATTCGCCGGCATCTTCCATGCGTTTGGCGTGCAGGTCACGCTGGTCAACCGCACCTCGCAGATCCTGCGCGGCTACGACGAATCCATCCGCGACCGGCTGCAGCAGATCAGCCTGGCCAAGGGCATCCAGTTCCGCTTCAACGCCGAGCTGGCGCGCGTCGAGAAGATAGGCGACGGCAGCCTGCGCCTGCACATCACCGGCGAAGACCCGCTGGCCTGCGACGCGCTGCTGTTCGCCACTGGCCGCAAGCCCAACACCGAAGGGCTGGGACTGACCGAGGCCGGCGTGGTGCTGGACGACCAGGGCGCCGTCAAGGTGGACGAATACAGCCGCTCCAGCGTGGAGAGCATCTATGCGGTGGGCGACGTGACCAACCGGGTGCAACTGACGCCAGTGGCCATCCGCGAAGGCCAGGCCTTTGCCGACACCGTCTTCGGCGGCAAGCCCCGCACGGTGGACCACAGCTGCATCCCGTCCGCCGTGTTCAGCGCCCCGCCGATGGCCGGCGTTGGCCTGACCGAAGCGCAGGCGCGCAAGCGCTATGGCGACATCAAGGTCTACACCTCGGACTTCCGCGCGATGAAAAACGTGCTGGCCAACCGCCACGAACGCGCGCTGTACAAGATGGTGGTGGACGCCGCGACCGACAAGGTCGTTGGCCTGCACATGATCGGCCCGGACGCACCGGAGATCCTGCAGGCCGCCGCGGTGGCCGTGAAAGCCGGCCTGACCAAGCAGGACTTCGACGACACCGTGGCGCTGCACCCGAGCATGGCCGAGGAGCTGGTGTTGATGCGCTGAGGCGATGCGGCGGGCGGAGCCCCCGCCCCGTGCCTTGTGTTCACTGCCTCACGGCCTGCGCCCGGCGATTGCCGCAGACATCCAGCCCCAACGCGATGAGCAGCGCACCGCAAGCAAGGTAGAAGCTGAGCGTGTGGTTCCCGCCGGCATGCTCATAGCATGTCACGCGCGTAGTTCAGCCCGATCCCGTAGCCGCCGCCATTGCCCTCAACGATGGCTCGCGCGGCATCGTAGGTGTCGTGCCGCGTCCAGTCCCGCTGCAACTCCAGCAGCACCTGCAGCCAGCTGGTCATGCGGGCGCCGGCCTGCGCCATCCGCCGTAGGGCCATCTCGTGCCCGGTGTCGGTCAGGCCGGCGCAGGCATCGGCAACCACATAGGCATTCAAGCCTTCCTGCTGGACACACAGCACAGGCAGCGAAATGCACGCTTCGGTGAGCATGCCGGAGAACAGCAGGTTCTTCCGGCCAGACTTCAGGATCGCTTCCCGTACCGCGTCGTCCTCCCAGACGTTCATGTTCCGCCGATCCAGGACCGGATGCTCGGGCAGCAGGGCCCGCAGCGCAGGAAGCAGCGGCCCGCTGTAGACCTTCGTCGCCGAGGTGCTGACGATGATGGGCAGGTCAAAGGCCAGGGCTGTCCGAACCAGGGCCAGGGTGTTGTTCAACAACACTTGCCGGTCCATCGACTGAGCGCCAAAGGCCAGGCCGGCCTGGTGGTCGATCAGGACCAGTGCGCAGTTGTCGGGTATGAGCAGGGTGTCGGGAAGTTTCATCGTGATTCCGGGATTCGACTGTGAAATGACCTGCCGCGCCCGCATTGGGCGCGGTCAGGACACCGGCACGATCGCCGAATTCGCGGCGCGTCACATCTTCCAGATTGGGTAGACCCCCATGCCCCGCATGCGGCGGACTACGGGCAGGTCCGAACAGGGGCTGTCCGGATGCCGTTCATGGCCTGCATGGCCGACGGCATGTCGACGCGATGGACCAGGGCACGGCGCGTCGAGCCATCGGGCAGGCGCTCCACCTTGAGGCACAGATCGGGGTTCATGCCCAGGGCAATGTGCTCCTCGAAGGTCGGCACGGGCGTGTTGCTGCGCGG
>NZ_VIDT01000394.1 GCF_006519715.1 Ideonella azotifigens | reverse complement strand
CAGTCGCAACGGCCGTCACCGGCGACGTGCCACGGGCCGGCAGGTCGGCAGGCTCAGCGGCCGTGGCATCCGACGAGGACAGCGGGGAAAGCGCGAGGGAAGACATCGAAACAGCGGCCAGCGGTGCGGGACTAGGTGGTCCCGAGTATCGGTGAAGTAACCCCGGCGACGGCGCCAGCAAAGACGGGCCTGCCGCAGTGGCAGGCCCGAAAAACACCCGCATCGGTCACGAGGACCGCGAGCGGATGCTGGACTCAAGGCGCGATGGCCGCGTCCGGCAGCGTGATCAACATGCTGCGCTGGGTGTACGGCGAGCGCTTCATGACTTCGACGATGACCAGCTTGTCGCCCTTGGGCGTGATGGCGATCACGTTGGTCAGGTTGTAGCCCCTGGACGAGTAGCCATGGGTCTTCAGGAAGTCGGCCGCCAGGACCAGGCCGGTGGCCTTGGTCCAGAGGAAGCCGCTGGTGGCCGGCGTGAAGGTGGTGCGGGCCAGGCCGCCGACCAGCTTGCCATCGTCGGACAGCGCATTGGCATAGGCCATGCCGCCCCAATCGCTGTTGGGCAGGATGCCCAGGATCTTGGTCTCCCACTTCTTGCCGTTCCACTTCCAGCGTGCGGCCGCCGGGATGCCGGTTTCCGGGTCCGGCGCCTGGCCGACCAGGATGTCACCGTCACCGTTCACTGCCTCGGCTTCGCCGTAGTTCAGGTCCAGCCAGGTGCGCTCGCCGTTCACCCACACGGCCGGCAGGCGGCTGCCGGTGTTGGGGTCTTCTTCCCAGCCGGCCAGCACGTTGCCGTCCTTGTTGGCATCGTCGATGCGGGCCGAGCCGCCAGCGGTCGGCATGCCGACCATGCCGACCTTGGCCTTCCAGACGCTGCCATGTGCGCTGCCACCTCTCTGGTTCGGGCGCCAGTACAGGCCGGTGATGACCTTGCCGTCGCGCGACATGCCCCAGACCGAACCGTCGTCGGTGTCCATCACGCCGCCATCGGCGGGCAGCGGCTTCAGCACGGTCCAGCCTTTTTCCGCGGTCCACACCGCTTGGGTGCCGTAGGTGTTGGCGTCGTTCATCACCGTGGCCGCCACCTTCTTGCCATCACCGGAAATGGCAGGAAGGCCAGGCGGCGGAATGCCGATCTCGGTGGCCATGTTGCGGCCCAGCAGGGTCAGGCCGGTGCTGGCGTTCCAGTGGAAGGTCTCGTAGGTGCCGTACATCTGGCCGGTGGCGGACTGGCCATCGGTGGACAGGTCGGTCACCAGGCATTCGCAGATCTGCACCGCGGTAGCGGTTTGGGCCTGCGCCAGCGAAGGCAGCAACGCGGCGATGGCCGCAGCGATCACGCCGGCAGCCGGCAAGGACTTGCTCATCAACATCTCCAACCCCTCTATGTTCAGACTCAATCCATCCACACGCAGGCCGGCGCGCTGCTGGCCCACAAGGTCATTGCCGGCGTGCAATCCATCACCACACCCGGCACCGTGAACCGACTTTAGCCATCTGTCATCTTTTCTTCAAGAGTTCTCCCAGAGATTTTTACGACCTTTTCACCCTTCTTTCTAGGGGAGCAAAAACCCTGGAACTCGAACCCACGCGACCCCACATGACCCGCCTTAGCACTCAACCGGAGGGAGTGCTAATATCCGCGGAACCAATTTCCTGGCACACGAGTCCACCACCACATGACCATGACCTCCACCAACGCCCTGGCCTTGCGTGATCCGTGGGCCCTGGTGCCGCCGATCGGCAACCTGGATGCCTATATCACCGCGGTCAACCGCATTCCGCTGCTCACGCCGGAAGAAGAAGGTGAGTTCGCGCGCCAGTTGCGCGACAAGGACGACGTACAGGCCGCCGGCCGATTGGTGCTGTCGCACCTGCGCTTGGTCGTGTCGGTCTCGCGCCAGTACCTGGGTTACGGCCTGCCGCAAGGCGACCTGATCCAGGAAGGCAACGTCGGCCTGATGAAGGCGGTGCGCCGCTTCGACCCGGAACAAGGCGTGCGCCTGGTCAGCTACGCGCTGCACTGGATCAAGGCCGAGATCCACGAGTACATCCTGAAGAACTGGCGCATGGTCAAGGTCGCGACGACCAAGGCCCAGCGCAAGCTGTTCTTCAACCTGCGTTCGATGAAGCAGACGCTGAAGAGCAAGTCTGGCGACCAGAGTTTCCGCGCGACGCTGACGCCTGACGAAGTGGCGACCATGGCCCGCGACTTGAACGTCAAGCCGGAAGAGGTCGTCGAGATGGAAACCCGGCTGTCGGGTGGCGACGTGGCTTTCGAGCCGCAGGGCGACGAAGGCGAGGAAACCTTCGCCCCCATCGCCTACCTGGCCGACGACACGCAGGAGCCGACCCGGGTGCTGGAAGCACGTGGCCGCGACTGGCTGGGCAGCGACGGCATTGCCCATGCGCTGGACCAGCTCGACCCCCGCAGCCGCCGCATCGTCGAGGAACGCTGGCTGAAGGTCAACGACGACAGCTCCGGCGGCATGACGCTGCATGAGCTGGCGGCCGACTACGGCGTCAGCGCAGAGCGCATCCGCCAGATCGAAGTGGCGGCGATGAAGAAGATGCGCAAGGCGCTGGAAGCGGCCTGAACGCTTCCGCCGCCCTGCGATGCAAAACGGCTCCCTCGGGAGCCGTTTTCGTTGTGGGGCCAGCCGGCCTCAGCCTTCGGCCAGCAACTGCTTCAGGTCCTGCGCCAGCACGTCCGGCCCGCCGCCATAGCGGGTGAACACGCGCACCCGGCCCTGGCGGTCGAACAGGTAGGAGCCGGCGGTGTGGTCCAGCGTGTAGCTGCTTTCGGTCTTGCCAGGCACCTTCGCGAAAAACACCTTGAAGCTCTTGGCTGCCGCCAGCGTCTGCTCCGGCGTGCCGCGCAGCGCAATGAAGTCCGGCCCGAAGTTGGCCATGTAGGCCTTCAGCACCGGGCCGGTGTCGCGCTCCGGGTCCAGCGTGACGAAGATCGGCAGCACGTCCTTGCCCTGCTCGCCGAGCTGCTGCTTGACTGCCGCCAGCTCGCCCATGGTCGTCGGGCAGACGTCCGGGCATTGCGTGTAGCCGAAGAACACCACCACCACCTTGCCCTTGTACTGGGCCAGCGTGCGCGGCTGGCCGTCCACGTCCTGCAGGCTGAGGCCGCTGGCGTATTCGGCGCCGGTGATGTCCACGCCCTTGAAGCCGGCGGTGGCGCCTGGGCGGTCACAGGCGGCGAGCGCCAGCGCGGCGGTCGCCGCCAGCCAGTGGCGACGGGACCAGGCAGTTGCTTGAGGGTTCATCGAACGGACATCGGGTTGCGACGCAGCCGGCTCAGCGCAAGCCGGCCAGCAGCGGACTCAGGTAGTGGTCCACCAGCAGCGCGGCGAACAGCAGCGCCAGGTAAAGGATGGAGAAGAAGAAGGTGCGGCGGGCCAGCGCGTCGGAGTAATTGCGCCACAGCCGGAAACCGTAGGCAATGAACCAGAAGCCCAGCACCAGCGCGCTGGCCAGGTAGATCCAGCCGCTCATGCCGTAGACAAACGGCATCAGCGTGCCGGCCAGCAGCACGATGGTGTAGAGGAACACATGCAGCCGCGTCAGCTCGGCGCCGTGGGTCACCGGCAGCATCGGCAGGCCGGAGCGTCGGTAGTCGTCGGCGCGGTACAGCGCCAGCGCCCAGAAGTGCGGCGGAGTCCACAGGAAGATGATCAGGCACAGCAGCCAGGCTTCCGGCCCGGCGTCGCCCCGCACCGCTGCCCAGCCCAGCACCGGCGGCATGGCGCCCGATGCGCCGCCAATGACGATGTTCTGCGGCGTGCGCGGCTTCAGCACCACGGTGTAGATGACGGCGTAGCCGACGAAGGTGGCCAGCGTCAGCCAGGTCGTCAGCGGGTTGACCCAGATCCACAACATGAGGCAGCCGGCCAGGCACAGCACGCCCGAGAACAGCAAGGTGTCGCGCGGCGCCAGCTCGCCCTTGGCGGTCGGCCGCCAGGCGGTGCGCTTCATGCGCTGGTCGATCTTGGCCTCGATCAGGCAGTTGAACGCCGCCGCCGCGCCCGCCACCAGCCAGATGCCCAGCGTGCCAGCTACCAGCACCCGCCACGGCGGGATGCCAGGGCTGGCCAGCAGCATGCCGATGACGGCGCAGAAGACGATCAGCTGCACCACGCGCGGCTTGGTCAGCGCCCGGTACTGGGCCCATTTGGACATCGGAGCGGGAGACGAAACAGCGGGCGCGGCGGCCATGGGCGGACTCATGTGGACAAGGCAGGGCCGCGCGACGCGGCAACGGCCGGAGAAGATGACACCTGTTGCACCCGCGCCAACCTGGCACGGGCGAGCAAGCCCACCATTGTCGCCAACAGTGCAGCCGCGCCGGCACTGTGGGCTAATGCCCCCAGCAAAGGCCACTGCAAGACCACGTTGCCAATGCCACTGGCCACCTGCAGCGCCAGCAAGGCCAGCAAGGCTTGCGCGTAGCCGCGGGCTTCGCCACCCCGGCGCCACAAGGCCACGATGAACGCCAGCATGGCCACGCTCAGCAGCGCCGCCACCAGCCGGTGCACCCAATGGATGGCCACCAGCGCGTCCAGCGCCAGGTAACCGCCATGGCCGGCCCGGCCCAGTTCGCGCAGCAGCGTGAAGCCCTGGTGGAAATCGGCCTGCGGCCACCACTGGCCGTTGCACTGCGGAAAGCCCTGGCATGCCACGACGGCGTAGTTGGTGCTGACCCAGCCGCCCAGCGCGATCTGCAGCACCAGCAGCGCCAGGACGCCGCCCGCCCCGCGCCGCAAGGCAGGCGACAGCAACAATGCACGATCGCGGTAGGCTTGGTGCTGCAGCATCAGCAAGGCCAGCAACACCATCGCGCCCAGCAGGTGGCCAGTGACGATGGCCGGGTAGAGCTTCAGCGTCACGGTGTACTTGCCGAACATGCCCTGCACGATGACCCAGACCAGCGTGAGCACCGGCCAGGCCAGCGAATGCGGCAGGCGTTTTCGGGCCATGAAGCTGAGCACCGCCAGCACCAGGCACAGGGCGCCGACGACCATCGCCAGGTAACGGTGGACCATCTCTATCCAGGCCTTGTGCCAGGTCACCGGGCCGGTGGGCATCGCGGCCTGCGCGGACTGGATCTCTTCCTGTGCATGCAAAGGGCTGGCTTCACCGTAACAGCCAGGCCAGTCCGGGCAACCGAGGCCCGAATCGGTCAGCCGGGTGAAGGCGCCGAAGGCAATCAGGTCGAAGGTCAGGAACAGCGTCAAGGCCGTCAGCGCAGCCAGCCGGGCCGGCGTATCCGC
>NZ_VIDT01000393.1 GCF_006519715.1 Ideonella azotifigens | reverse complement strand
CAGCAGTGCAACAGGCGCCGCCTGTTGCACCGACATGTGCAGCCCGAAGACCAGCAGCGGCACGGCCAGCACGCCGCCACCAGCGCCGGTCAGCGCCAGGATCAAGCCGACGATGGCGCCCAGGGCCCAGCTCAATTCCATGCTCGGAAAACAGATTTGCTCATGCGCAAAGTGTCGCAGCGGAATGGGTCGCCGCGAACGCCTGACCAGCGCAAATGCTTGGCGCAACCGGGCCTGCCAGGCTGCGAGTTGCCCTCGCTTGCGCACACAATCGCCCCATGCGGATTTTTTCTCCTGCGTTGCTGTGCCGCGGCCAGCCGCACCAGCCGATGTCGGAGCTCCGGGCATGAGCGGCCTGATCAACCCCTGGCTGGCGCTGGCGCTGGGCCTGCTGATTCTTCTGCTCTACGAGGGCCGGGTGGTCTGGATCGGCCGTCGCGCGCCACACCGCGTGGCGCGCGACGTGCATGCCCAGATGCGGGCCGACTGGGTGCGCGCGCTGGCCGAGAAGCCGGGCTTCGAGATCGTCGCGGTGCAGACGCTGCGCAACTCGCTGATGTCGGCCACCATCACCGCCTCTACCGCCGCGCTGTGCCTGATGGGCGCCGTGACGCTGGGTGGCAGCCGCCTGGCGGCCGGGCTTGCCGGGGTGCATGCGCCCCATGACCTGTTGCCGCTGGAACTGCTGCAGCTGCTGCTGATGGGCACGCTGTTCGCGTCATTTGTCTGCTCGACGCTGTCGATGCGCTACTACAACCACGTGGGCTTCGCGATGTCGCTGCCGGCCGGCTCGCCGCAGCGCCAGGCCGTGGTCGGGCTGGCGGTCGACTACATCGAGCGCGCCGGTTACCTGTACGGCTGGAGCCTTCGCAGTTTCCTCAGCGTCGCGCCGCTGGTGGTGGGCATCGTCAACCCGGTGCTGTTGCCACCCGCTTGCGTTTGTCTCGTGTGGGTGCTGTGGCAGTTCGATAAACCCGGCGCCATCACCGACTAGGAAATGGTGCACCCGGTTCCGCGAGTACGCGAAACCACCCGCCGAGCGGGTGGCGGGTCCGCTTGGGGCGGCCCGGCGCTGGCCCCGCTGGTGCACCCGGTTCCGCGAGTACGCGAAACCACCTGCCGAGCGGGTGGCGGGTCCGCTTGGGGCGGCCCGGCGCTGGCCCCGCTGGGCGCCCGGTTCCGTGAGCAACATCGGCAAGTGACGGCCGTGGTTAGCATTGAGTCCATACCGCAAGGAGAATTTGAAGATGCATCGTCGTGAGCTGTTGGCGCGAAGTGCCAGCGTGGCAGGCCTGCTGGCCGGCCTGGGCGCCCTTCCGGGAGCCGCCCATGCGGCCTGGAACACGGCGGCCTTCGAGGCCAAGAGCGTGGCCGAGGTGGTGAAGGCGCTGGGCGTGTCGGCACCGGTGGAGAGCAAGGACGTCAGCTTGACCGGTCCGGAGATTGCCGAGAACGGCGCCGTCGTGCCGCTGGCGCTGGCGACCTCGCTGCCGGGCGTCAAGCGCCTCTTGGTGCTGATCGAGAAGAACCCGTCGACGCTGGCGGCTTCGTTCGACATCAGCGACGCGATCGAGCCCAGCTTCTCGCTGCGCGTGAAGATGGCGCAGACCTGCAATGTCTACGCGGTGGCGATCACTGCGGACAACAAGGTGCTGTTTGCGCAAAAAGAAATCAAGGTGACCCTCGGCGGTTGCGGCGGCTAGATGGGGCACCCGGCTCTGCGGGGTACGCAAAGCCACCCGCCGGGAGGGTTGGCGGGGCCGTTTGGGAGCGGCCCGGCGCCGGCCCCGCAGCGACGCTGCCACCGTTGGTTGATTGAAATTCGAGGAGCAATACATGTCCGATCCGATGCGCATTCGCGCCCAGGCCGCTGGCGACAAGGCCGTCGTCAAGGTTTTGATGAGCCATGAGATGGAAACCGGCCAGCGCAAGGACGCGGCTGGCAAGACGATCCCGGCCTGGTTCATCCAGGAAGTCACGGCCTCGCTGAACGGCAAGCCGGTGTTGACCGCGCAGTGGGGGCCTTCGGTGGCCAAGAACCCGTTCCTGCAGTTCAACATCAAGGGCGCCAAGGCGGGGGACAAGGTCAGCGTTTCGTGGACCGACAACCACGGCGACAAGCGCAGCGACGAAGCAACAGTGGCCTGAGAGCCGACACGCCCACATCCACAGGAGGAGCCCGTGAACCTTGAGAACCCGATGCCGCGCAGGAGGCCGCAACTGGCCACCGTCCTGACGCTGGGACTGGCCCTGGCCAGCAGCGCCGCGCTGGCGCAGCAGAAGTCCGCCGCCGACGGCATTGCCGAATACCGCGCGATGCTGGCCGATGGCAACCCGGCCGAGCTGTTCATCGCCAAAGGCGAGTCGCTGTGGACCGAGCCGCGCGGGCCGAAAAAGGCCTCGCTCAGCCAATGCGACCTGGGCCTGGGCGCGGGCGTGGTCAAGGGCGCATGGGCACAGCTGCCGCGCTGGTTCGCCGACACCGGTCGCGTGCAGGACCTGGAGTCCCGCCTGTTGAGCTGCATGGAGACGCTGCAGGGCTTCAATGCCGCCGAGATCGCCAGGACGCCGTTTGGCAAGGGCGAGCAGGCCAGCGTCGAGGCACTGGCGGCCTACGTCTCGTCCGAATCCAGCGGCATGAAGATCAACCTGCCACAGCGCCACCCGGAAGAAAAGCGGCTCTATGCGCTGGGCCAGCGCGCCTTCTACTTCCGCGGCGGGCCAATGGACTTCGCTTGCGCCACCTGCCACGGCGAAGCCGGCAAGCGCATCCGCCTGCAGGACCTGCCGGACCTGCGCAGCAACCCTGGCGATGGCGTCGGCTTCGCGGCCTGGCCGGCTTACCGGCTGTCCAGCGGCGAACTGTGGACCATGCAGCGCCGGCTCAACGACTGCTTCCGTCAGCAGCGCTTCCCGTACCCCGGCTTTGGCTCCGAGATCACGGTGGCGCTGGGTGTCTACATGGGCGTGAACGCCAACGGTGCTGCGGCTGCCGCGCCGTCGCTCAAGCGCTGAGGGGGCTGAGATGGGAAACCGCATGAGATCGATGTTCGCCACAGGCGGCAGCCTGCTGATTGGCGCGCTGCTGCTGACCGGCTGCCAGTCGCCCGGCACCGGCAACGAAGCCTCCGAGGCCGAATTCCAGGCGATGCTGAAATCGTCCTTCCGCGAAGAAGGCATTGCCGGGCTGGACCGCCTGCAGCAGACGCCCGAACAAGCCGCCTGCTCCAGCCGCACGCCGCCGGACCCGACGCTGCACGCCGAGCTCGAAGCCCAGGCGCTGGCGACCGTCAAGCCGCCTTCGGACGGCCAGTACCTGGGCGACTGGCGCGAAGGCGAGAAGCTGGCGCAAAACGGCCGCGGCATGACCTGGAGCGACAAGAGCACGGCCACCAGCGCCAATGGCGCGAGCTGCTACAACTGCCACCAGATCGGCCCTGGCGAAATCTCGTTTGGCAGCATCGGCCCCAGCCTGTACCACTACGGCAAGCTGCGCGGCGTGAGCGACCCGAAGGACCCGGCCGCAGCGCCCATCGTGCAATACACCTGGGCCAAGCTGTACAACGCCTGGGCCTACAACGCCTGCTCCAACATGCCGCGTTTCGGCCACAAGAACCTGCTCGACGAGGGCCAGCTGAAAAACGTGATGGCCTTGCTGCTGGACCCGCAGTCACCGGTCAACGCGAAGTGACCTTGGTCGCTCCGAGATGAATCTGGATCGGCGCGAGTGGCTGCAGGCGCTGGGCGCCGCGGCCATGGCCGGGCTCAACCTGAATGGCGAGGCGCAGACGGTCGAGGCCCGCGGGCTGTACGACCTGCCGCGCTTTGGCAACGTCTCGTTCCTGCACATGACCGACTGCCATGCGCAGTTGCTGCCGCTGCACTACCGCGAGCCCAGCGTGAACCTGGGCGTAGGCGCGGCCAGGGGACAGTGGCCACACCTGGCGGGCGAGGCTGCGCTGAAGGCCGCAGGCGTGGCTCCGGGCAGTGCAATGGCACATGCGCTGACTTGCCTGGACTTCAGCGCCCAGGCCCAGCGTCATGGCCAGCTCGGCGGTTTTGCCCACCTGGCCACGCTGGTGCGCCAGCTGCGCGCCAGCCGGCCCGGCGCCTTGCTGCTGGACGGCGGCGACAGCTGGCAGGGCTCGGCCACCGCGCTGTGGACCAACGGCCAGGACATGGTCGAGGCCTGCAAGCTGCTGGGCGTGGACGTGATGACGGGGCACTGGGAATTCACGCTGGGCGCGGCGCGGGTGCAGGAGGTCGTGGCGAAAGATTTCAAGGGCCAGATCGACTTCGTGGCCCAGAACATTGCCAGCGCCGATTTCGGCGACCCGGTGTTTGCGCCCTATACGCTGCGCCAGCAGAACGGCGTGACCTGCGCCGTGATCGGCCAGGCCTTCCCGTACACACCCATCGCCAACCCGCGCTACTTCGTGCCGGACTGGACCTTCGGCATCCAGGAAGCGCAGCTGCAGCAGCAGGTCGACACGCTGCGCGCCAAGGGCGTGGCGGTGGTCGTGCTGCTGTCGCACAACGGCATGGACGTGGACCTGAAGCTGGCCAGCCGTGTGCGCGGGCTGGACGCGATCTTCGGTGGCCACACGCATGACGCGGTGCCGCTGGCTGTGCCGGTGCGCAATGCCGGCGGCACGACGCTGGTCACCAACGCCGGCTCGCACGGCAAGTTCCTCGGCTTGATGGACTTCGACGTGAAGGACGGCCGGGTGCGCGACTTCCGCTACCGCCTGCTGCCCATCTTCTCGCGCCAGCTGCCGCCGGACCCGGCGATGGCCGCGTTGATCGCCAAGCTGCGCGCGCCCTACGACAAACAGCTGAACGAAACCCTGGCCGTGACCGACGGGCTGTTGTGGCGGCGCGGCAATTTCAACGGCAGCTGGGACCAACTGATCTGCGACGCGCTGCGCGCCGAGCAGGACGCCGAGCTGGCCTTTTCACCCGGTTTCCGTTGGGGCGGCAGCCTGCTGCCGGGCCAGGCCATCACGCGCGAGCGGCTGATGGACCAGCTGGCCATCACCTACCCGACGGCCACGCGCACGCTGATGAGCGGTGAGCAGATCAAGACCGTGCTGGAGGACGTGGCCGACAACCTGTTCAACCCCGACCCGTATTACCAGCAGGGCGGCGACATGGTGCGCACCGGCGGCCTGAGCTGGCGCTGCACGCCGGCCGCGGCCATGGGCCGCCGCATCGACGAGTTGCGCATCAACGGCCAGCCGCTGCAGTCCGACAAGCGCTATGCGGTGGCCGGCTGGGCCTCCGTCTCCGAAGACGTGA
>NZ_VIDT01000392.1 GCF_006519715.1 Ideonella azotifigens | reverse complement strand
CATGACGCGCCAGCTCGACAGCTCGCGCCAGGAGCTGGTGCGCACCTCGAAGATGGCGATGCTGGGCGAGCTGGCCGCCGTGCTGGGCCACGAGGTGCGCACGCCGCTGGGCATCCTGCGCTCGTCGGCCCAGGTGCTCAAGCGCGACCCTCAGCTGGGCGACGAGGCACGCGAGCTGATGGGCTTCATCGACTCCGAAACCCAGCGCCTGAACACCCTCGTGACGACCCTGCTGGACACCGCCCGCCCGCGCCTGCCGCACTTCGCGCGCTGCGACCTGCACGCGCTGCTGCAGCGCTGCGTGCAGATGCACGCACTGAAGCAGGCGGACAGCGCCCAGGCCAAGGTCACGCTGTCGCTGCTGGCCACGCAGGCAGAGATCGAGGCCGACGAGGAACAACTGATGCAAGCCGTGTTCAACCTGCTGAGCAACGCCGCGCAAGCCGCGGACGCAGACGGCCGGGTGCTGCTGTCCACCGCGGACGATGGCGACGGCGTGACGCTGAGCTGCGGCGACGACGGACCCGGCATTCCGCCCGCGCTGGCCGAGCGCATCTTCGATCCCTTCGTGTCCGGCCGCGAAGGCGGCATCGGGCTGGGACTGGCCGTGGTGCGACAGGTCGTGCACGCGCATCGCGGCAGCATGGTCGTGGGCACCAGCACGCTGGGCGGCGCGGCCTTCACGCTGCGGCTGCCGCGGGTGCGGGCAGCCTTGCCGGGAGACCTCGCATGAAACACCTTCGCTCGAACACCGCGCCGCGGGCCGAGCGCCGGGCCGCTCCCAAGCCGGCCCGCATCCCCTCGGGGGATCGGACGCGGTATGCCGCGGACGAGGGGCAGACATGACACCTTCAACCGTGTTGATCGTCGATGACGAGGCGCACATGCGCCGCGTGCTGGAGATCATGCTGCGCCAGCTGGGCCACCGCGCGCTGGTCGCGGTGGACGGCAGGCAGGCACTGGAGCTGCTGGAACACGAGCATGTGGACCTGATCCTGACCGACCTGCGCATGCCGGTGCTGGACGGCATCGGCCTGCTGGAGGAAATGACCGCGCGCCAGCTCAGCGTGCCGACCATCGTGATGACCGCGCAAGGCTCGATCGAGACGGCGGTCAAGGCGCTGAAGCTGGGCGCGCACGACTACCTGCTGCGGCCGGTGGACCTGGACGTGCTGGAGCTGGCGATGCAGCGCGTGCTGTCGCGCGAGAAGCTGCGCGTGCAGCACGACTTCCTGCGCGAACAGGCCGGCCGGCCGGTGAGTGGCTTCTTCGGCCGCAGCGCGGCCATGGCCAGCGTGTTCGAGCAGATCCGCCAGGTGGGGCCGACCCGCGCCTCGGTGCTGATCACCGGCGAAACCGGCACCGGCAAGGAAGTCGCCGCGCACGCGATCCACCAGGCCTCGGACCGGGCCGGCGAACTCTTCGTCGCGGTCAATTGCGCGGCGCTGCCAGCCGACATGGTCGAGGCCGAACTGTTCGGCTACGAGAAGGGCTCGTTCACCGGCGCGGCCAAGGACAGGGTGGGCAAGTTTGAGCTGTCCTCGCGCGGCACGATCTTCCTCGACGAGATTACCGAAATGCCGATTGCGCTGCAGTCCAAGCTGCTGCGCGTGCTGCAGGAAGGCCGCGTGGAGCGGCTGGGCAGCAACCACAGCATGGCGCTGGACCTGCGGGTCATCGCGGCCTGCAACCGCGACCCGCGCGAAGCCATCCGCGCCGGCAGGCTGCGCGAGGACCTGTACTACCGGCTCAATGTGTTTTCGCTGGCCCTGCCGCCGCTGCGCGAACGGACCGAGGACATCGAAGGCCTGGTCGGCCACCTCGCCGCGCGCCAGGGCCGGCGCATCCGCGTGTCGCCGGAGGCGCTGGCCTGCCTGCAGGGCTACGCCTGGCCAGGCAATGTGCGTGAGCTGGACAACGTGGTCCAGCGCGCGCTGGTGCTGGGCCGCGGCGAACAGCTCGAAGTCCAACACCTGCCGGCGGACCTGACGCGACGCACCGCGGCGGCGGCACCGCCAACGGCCGACGAGCCACTCGCCGAGACGCTGGACCTGCGCAGCGCGGTCGAAGCGCTGGAACAGCGGCTGATTGCGCGTGCGCTGCTGGCGACGCACGACAACAAGCGCCAGGCCGCTGCGAAGCTGGGCATCAGCGAACGCGCGCTCTGGTACAAGCTCGGCCGCGGCAAGTCGGCGGAAGTGGATCCAACCGACTGAACGGACTCAGCGGACTCAGCGGACTAGGGATGGGCAGGCGGCGCGGCGTGGAGATACTCGCGCGGCCCGAGGTCGCACAAGGGTCACAAAACCCTGCGGCACGACCAAGTCCACGGTGCCAGCGCATCGCCCACCCGGCGCGCGCGCATCGATTCCAACTCACGAGGTTCGCCATGCTCCGTTTCGTCTCCCCCGCCCTGCGCCTGACCCACCTGGCCGCCGCCCTCATGCTGGCCACGCCGCTGCTGGCCACCACCGCCCAGGCCGCCCCCGCCGCCGCCACGGCCCAATCCCAGACCTGGATCACGCTGGGCGAACAAGCCTTCGGCCTGCTGCGCAAGATTGACCCGGACGTGCGCAGCGAAGCGCAGCGCGAATGGGTCATGCAGACGCCCAAGCCCGGCAGCCACAGCGCCGCGCTGCAGGAAAGCCGCGAGCTGGTGCATGTGGTGCACATCGACAACGCGCTGCTGCCGGCCTTGAGCGAAGCCATCCATACCGACACGCACCGCTGTGCCGGCTTCGTGGCCCATGCCTCGCGCGCCGAGGCCTTCAGCGCGCTGAACGGGCAGCAGGAAGCGCAAAGCCTGGCCCGCAAGGTCGTGGTGCCGAGCTACACCATCGACAACCAGGATCAGGTCGCGCCGATGATCACGCAGGTGCAGGACAGCCAGATCCTGTCGACCATCCAGACCCTCTCGGACTTCCAGAACCGCTACTACACCAGCACCTACGGCGTGGCCGCCTCGGACAAGATCATGGCCATGTGGAAGGCCCTGGCCGGCACCCGCAGCGACATCACGGTCGAGCAGTTCACGCACGCCGGCTGGCCGCAGAAGTCGGTCATCCTGACGATCAAGGGCACCGCCAAGCCCAAGGAAATCGTCGTGATGGGCGCCCACCTGGACTCCATCGTCTCCGGCAAGGTGACCAACGAGACCCGCGCGCCCGGCGCCGACGACGACGCCTCCGGCATCGCCACGCTGACCGAAGTGCTGCGCGTGATGGTGGCCAACAACTACAAGCCGCGCCGCACCATCCAGTTCATGGGCTACGCCGCCGAGGAAGAAGGCCTGCTGGGTTCGGCTGAAATTGCCAAGGCCTACAAGCGCCAGCTGAAGAAAGTGGTGGGCGTGCTGCAACTGGACATGACCAACTACCAGGGCAGCGCCAAGGACATCTACATCTACACCGACTACACCAACGGCGCGCAGAACACCTTCCTGGCCAACCTGGCTTCGACCTACCTGCCGACGCTGACCGTGGGCTACGACAAGTGCGGCTATGGCTGCTCCGACCATGCCTCGTGGTACGGCAAGGGCTACGCCGCTTCGCTGCCGTTCGAGGCCGCGTTCACCGACGACAACCCTTACATCCACTCGGCAAACGACACGCTGGCCAACATGGGCAACCAGGCCAGCGATGCGGCAAAATTCGCCAAGCTGACGCTGGCCTTCGGGGTCGAGCTCGGCACCGATGGTCCGACCGTGAAGCCCTGATGGGTTGAGCGGGCGGTACCGTGCAGAGGCCCCCGCCGGGGGCCGCACGGCGGGCCATCGCATCACCTGGAGTGAGCCAATGTGGGTTCGTCGTGCATGCCTGGGCATGCTGGGCTGTGTGCTGGTGGCCTCGCTGGCCGTGGTCGGTCAGGCCAAGGCCGCGCTGGCCCCGGGCGACAAGGCTCCGGACTTCAACGCCGACGCCGCGCTTGGCGGCCAGCCCTTCAAGTTCTCGCTTTCCGGGGCACTGAAGAAGGGCCCGGTGGTGCTGTACTTCTTTCCGAAGGCCTTCACCAGCGGCTGCACGCTGGAAGCCCATCTGTTCGCCGAGGCCACGCCGAAGTTCTCCGCGCTGGGCGCCACGGTGATCGGCATGTCACGCGATTCGCTCGAAACCCTGCAGCGCTTCTCGGTCGAAGAATGCCGCAACAGCTTTGCTGTGGCAGCCGACCCGGAGTCGCGCACCATCAAGGCCTACGGCGTGGGCCTGACGCTGCTGCCCGACGTGGCCGGCCGCATCTCGTTTGCCATCAGCCCGCGCGGCCAGATCCTGGACACACTGGTCTCCGGCGACCCGGAAGAACACGTCACCGCGATGATGAAAGCCGTGCAGGCCTGGCGCGCGGCCAATCCGAACCCCTGAACCGGCTCAGGCTCTTAGACCTCGGCCGCCCGCAAGGTGATGCGGCCATCGCCCAGCTGCACCTGCTGACCGATGCGGATCTTGCAGGTCTTGCGCAGCTCGGTCGCGCCGTCGACCAGCACCTGGCCGTCAGCAATCAGCTGCTTGGCATGGCCGCCACTGGTCGCCAGGCCAGTGGCCTTGAGCAAGGCGTCCAGCGTGATGTATTCGCCGCGCAGTTCGAAGTCGATGTGGGTGTTGTCCATGGGCCGCATTGTCCCTGCTTGACATCGCGGCCGACTGGCGCGACAGTCGCGCCTCACTGTTTTCCGATCCACCGACCTGCAGGAGGCTGAGCATGACGAATACCCACCGCACCCCCGCCCTGCCGGCTGCCTGCTGAGCGCCGCGTCGGAACCCGGACTTCGCCTTCTTCGCCGGCCGCGCCTTGCGGCCCGCCTGATCCGCAGCCAAGCCTGCTGATCGTTTCCTTTCCCGTCTGATCCGTCGCGGCGCTCGCCGCACAGCCCGTTCACCGCCACACGCTGGCGGTGTTTCGCCGCGCCACGCCTGCTGCGCGCGGCTGTCGAGCCCCAACGGATTTCAGACACACCCATGATCGAGACCATCGATTTCGAGGCCCTGCGTCGCATCGGCCTGCAACAAGCGCTGCTGGCGCAAAGCCTTTCCCTTCCCCACGAAGCCGGTGACCGGCTGATGCGCATCACCGAGGTCCAGCGCGACCGCTTCACGCTGCACGACGGCCACCAGCCGCAACGCGCGCAACTCTGGCCCACGCTGCGCCTGGCCCTGCAGATGCAGGACGAGCAACTGGTGGTGGGCGACTGGGTCAGCGTGCGCGACACGGCGCCAGGCGAAAGCTGGGTTGCCGCCCGCGTGCCGCCGTTGAACCGGCTGCTGCGCCGCGACAGCAGCGGCCGCCGCCAGGCCCTGGTCAGCAATGTGGACAGCGCGC
>NZ_VIDT01000391.1 GCF_006519715.1 Ideonella azotifigens | reverse complement strand
CCCCACGAGATGCCGGCATGAATGCTGTGACTTCCCCCATTCTTGAAGCGCGTGCGCTGCAGCGCTTTTATCCCGTCAACCGCGGCCTGTTCAAACAGCCCGCCACGGTGCATGCGCTGGACGGCGTCAGCTTCTCGGTGCAGGCCGGCCGCACGCTGGCCGTGGTCGGTGAGTCCGGCTGCGGCAAGTCCACGCTGGCGCGGCTGCTGACGATGATCGAGTCGCCCACCGCTGGGCAACTGCTGATCGACGGCACCGATGTGACCGAGGCCGACGAGGCCCAGCGCCGCACGCTGCGCCGCCAGATCCAGATCGTCTTCCAGAACCCCTACGGCTCACTGAACCCGCGCCAGACCGTGGGCGATGCCTTGACCGAACCACTCTTGGTCAATGGCCAGGGCGACGCCAAATCCCGTGAGGCCGATGCCCGCGCGATGATGAAGCTGGTCGGCCTGCGCGAGGAGCATTTCCAGCGCTACCCGCACATGTTCTCCGGCGGCCAGCGCCAGCGCATTGCCATTGCCCGCGCGCTGATGCTCAAGCCGCGCGTGCTGGTGCTGGACGAACCAGTCTCGGCGCTGGACGTGTCCATCCGCGCCCAGGTGCTGAACCTGCTGGCCGACCTGCAGCAACAGCTCGGCGTGGCCTACATCTTCATCTCGCACGACCTCGGCGTGGTCCGCCACGTGGCCGACGAGGTGATGGTGATGTACCTCGGCCGCTGCGTCGAACGCGGCCCGCGCGACGCCGTCTTCGACAGCCCGCGCCACCCCTACACCCGCGCCCTGCTCTCCGCCACGCCCACGGTCGACCCGGCCCTGCGCCGCGAACGCATCATCCTCAAGGGCGAACTGCCCTCCCCCATCGACCGCCCCAGCGGCTGCCCCTTCCGCACCCGCTGCCCGCTGGCGTTCGACCAATGCGCAAAGGCAATGCCGCCGCTGGAACGGCGCGGCGAGCAGGATGTGGCTTGCTGGGCGGTGACGGGTTGATGTGAGCCGGCGACCGAGCGATCAATCGCGGTCGTCTCGCAGCCCACGCAATTCCGCCAACGCCTCCAGCGCCTTTCGCGTGGAGGCCTGGCGAGGGTCGTTGAGCTGAACCCGCAGGTCCAGCGCTTCCATGAAGCAGGCCTGCGCCTCGTCCAAACGCTGCCGCTCCACCAGGCTTCGGCCCCAGTGCTGCAGAACGAAGGACTGCAGGCGTGACCAGCGGCTGTTGCGGCACAGGGCCAGGGCCTTGGCGAACACATCATTCGCTTCGTCTCGCCTGTCGCAATACTGCAGCGCGGTCGCGTAGGCATTGAAGAACCAGCCGGCGGGCTCATGCGCGGCTTGGGCCTCGGCTTCAGCAAGCAAGGTTTGCATCAGTTCGAGCGCTTCGCCTTCCCGCCTTGCCGTGGTCAGCATGCTGCCGAGATCCGCTGCGTGTTCGACCGTGGCAAGCATGTCCCCAGCCAGCCGCGCCGCCGCAAACTTGGCGCGGGCTTCTTCGATGCCGATCGCGAGCGCATCGGGATCAGGGGAGTTGAAGCGCATGAATTCCATGATGCGTGGATTCTGTTCCGAACAACGCCGGCAGATGCCGCAGCGCTAGCACGTTCGACCTGAACGCGATGCATCACCGGGGAAGCCCTGCGATGGACGCAGGTCCTTGGACAGCGCAGTCTGGCGAGGCGAAACTGCGCCGTTCGTCTTCTCGCATCCAGGAGCCCTTCCCATGACCGCGACCACCCTCGCCTACGCCGCCCAGAGCGCCACCAGCCCCCTTGCGCCTTTCAGCATCGAGCGCCGCCCGCCCGGGCCGGACGACGTGCAGATCGACATCCTCTACTGCGGCGTCTGCCACTCGGACCTGCACACCGCGCGCAACGAGTGGAAGAACACGCTGTACCCGACGGTGCCCGGCCACGAGATCGTCGGCCGGGTCAGCGCAGTCGGTGCCAACGTCACGAAGTTCAAGCTCGGCGACATGGCCGGCGTGGGCTGCATGGTGGACAGCTGCCAGCACTGTGCCTCCTGCGGCGAAGGCCTGGAGCAATATTGCGAAAACGGCTTCACCGGCACCTACAACGGCCCGGTCTTCGGCGGCGAAAACACCTTTGGCGGCTACGCAAGCCGCATCGTCGTGAAGCAGAAGTTCGTGCTGAAGATCAGCCATGCGGAGAAGGACCTGGCTGCCGTCTCGCCGCTGCTGTGTGCCGGCATCACCACCTACTCTCCTCTGCGCCAGTGGGGCGTGGGCAAGGGCCAGAAGGTGGGCGTGGTCGGCCTGGGTGGCCTCGGCCACATGGCGGTGAAGATCGCCGCGGCCATGGGCGCGCACGTGGTGCTGTTCACCACCTCGCCGAGCAAGATCGAGGACGCCAAGCGCCTGGGCGCGGCCGAGGTCGTGATCTCCAAGGACCCGGCCGCCATGGCCGCGCACCAGAACTCCTTCGACTTCATCCTCAATACCGTGGCCGCCCAGCACGACCTGGACCCGTTCATCGCCCTGCTCAAGCGCGACTGCACGATGACGCTGGTCGGCGCGCCCGAGCACGCCCACCCGGCGCCCAACGTCTTCGGCCTGATCTTCAAGCGCCGCCGCCTGGGCGGCTCGCTGATCGGCGGCATCCGCGAAACGCAGGAGATGCTGGACTTCTGCGCCGAGCACAACATCGTCTCGGACATCGAGATGATCGCGATGCAGGACATCAACACCGCCTACGAACGCATGCTCAAGAGCGATGTGAAGTACCGCTTTGTGATCGACATGGCGACGCTGGAGGCAAAGGCAGCGGCAGCCTGACGCTCACCCGCGTCCGGTGCGAAGCAGACGAAATGAACCGGCAGCCGGTCGGCGCGCTGGTCCCCAGCCTGGCTGGCCAGAGACGGAGGCAGAGGCCAACGCGGCGGCGGCCGTTGCAAGACAGGCGAGGACAGCAAAGCTCAGCCGGGCCGGTATCGGCCGCGCGGGCGCAGCTGCCTTCGGCGCAGGGCCACTCCGCCGTGGCCTGCCGCGTCACCCCTTCAACATCCACTCATGCACCGGGTCATTGCGGAAGACCCAGAGGCGTTGGGGGCCGGCCATGACGTTGAGGTAGTAGAGCTCGTAGCCGTGCGGGGCGACGACGGGGTGGTAGCCGCGGGGGACCATCACCACGTCGTGGTCCTCCACGGCGCAGGCTTCGTCCAGGCTGCGGTCGTCGGTGTAGACGCGCTGGAAGGCGAAGCCTTGCGGGGGGTTGAGGCGGTGGTAGTAGGTTTCCTCCAGCTGGGTTTCCAGCGGCGGCTGCTCGGCGTCGTGCTTGTGCGGGGGGTAGCTGGAGGAGTGGCCGGGCGGGGTGATGACTTCCACCACCAGCAGGTGGGCGGCGGTGGGGTCGTCGTGCGGCAGGATGTCGCAGACGTAGCGGGTGTTGCTGCCTTGGCCACGGGTGCTGCGGCGCATGCCGGCAGGATCGATCAGGCGCACCTGGCGCGGCTGGGCATCGCCCGGCGCGCTGCACAGCGCCACTTCCGCAGCCGTGCTTGCCCGCACCACCACCTGGCAGTTCGGCGGCACATAGACGGCGGCCGGAGAGACCGGTTCGAACACATCGGCCCGCGTTCCCAGCGCCCGGAATTCATGGCTGCGGTGACCGGCGGCCTCACCGGCCTGCGCGGGTGGCTCGATCACCTGCACATCGACCTGCCCGCTCAGCACCACCAGGCAGAGCTCACGCGCCCCGGTGGCCAGGCTCTCGGCTTCGCCGGGCGCGAGCCGCAGGGCCTGGAAGCCCACGTGGCGCCAGCCGGCGCGCTCGGGGGTGACGGTGACGATCTCCCGGCCTTCAGGGTTGGCCTTGACCAGCAGGGGGCTGGTCATCCGGTGACTCCGCTGGCGGTGGCTGTGGCGATGCAGCGGCGCAGCGTCTCGTAGCCCTTGCGGGCATAGGGCTCGCTGGGGGCGACGGCCGGGTCCTGCTCGGCTTCCACCACCAGCCAGCCTTGGTAGCCGGCGGCGTGCAGGGTCTGCAGCACGGCGTCGAAATCGATCACGCCGTCGCCGGGCACGGTGAAGGTGCCATTGAGCACGCCGGTCAGAAAGCTCCAGCCTTCGTTGCGGGCCTGGGCGATGACCTGGGGCCGCACGTCCTTGCAGTGCACATGCACCACGCGGCTGACGTGCTGGCGCAACAGCGCGGCGGGGTCGCTGGCGCCGCCATAGAAGGCGTGGCCGGTGTCGAACAGCAGGCCCACCTGCGGCGCCTGGGTCACGGCCATCAGCTGCGCAACGTCTTCGGGCGACTCCACATAGGCGCCCATGTGGTGGTGGTAGGCCAGCGTCAGGCCGTAGGCGGCTTGCAGGTGCTCGCCGAAGGCGTTCAGGCGCTGGCCGTAGGCGCGCCACTGGGCCTCGTTCGTGAAGCGCGGGCGGCGGGCCAGCGGGGTGTCGATGCGGCCCTGGATGCTGCCTGCCACTTCGCCATAGACCACCACCTTGCAGCCGTTGTGCTGCAGCTTGTGCATGTGGGCATGGCAGTTGGCGATCTCGTCGTCCAGCGGGCCTTCGGCCAAACGGCCGGAGTACCAGCCGCTGACGCAGGCCACGCCGAATTCGGCCAGCTTGGCGGCCAGGGCCTCGGGCGCTTGCGGGAACTTGTTGCCCAGCTCGAAGCCCTGGTAGCCAATGGCTGCGCCTTCGCGCAGTGCGGTCTCCAGCGGGGTTTCGCCGCCCAGCTCGGGCAGGTCGTCGTTGCTCCATGAAATCGGGTTGATGCCGATGCGGACGTTCCAGGGGGTGGGCTGCATGCCGATGTCTCCGGGGGGGCAGAAATAAGGAATGGAAAAAGGGCGAATCTCAGGGGCGCTGCGCGGCCTTGGCGGCTTGCAGCGCGCTGTGCGCGGCCTGCACCTCGGCGCGGGCCGAAACCTCGGGCACGGCCACTTCCCACCAGCAGCCGCCGTCGTCGGTGGTGCGGCGGTGGGTGGTGTCGATCACGATGACCTGGGTGCGCTGCGCGGCGCGAGCGCGCTTCAGCGCGGGCTTGAGCGCGGCCAGGCTGTCCACATGCACCGCCTCGGCGCCCAGGCTGCGGGCATGGGCGGCGAAGTCGATGGCCACGTCCTGCCCGCCTTCGGCCACGCAGTCGGCCAGCAGGTTGTTGAAGCGCTCGCCACCGGTGGCCGTCTGCAGGCGCTGGATGCAGCCGAAGCCGCGGTTGTCCAGCACCACGATGAGCAGCTTGCGGCCCAGCATCACCGAGGTGGCGATCTCGGAGTTCATCATCAGGTAGGAGCCATCGCCCACCATCACCACCACCTCGGCCTCCGGCCGGGCCAGCTTCACGCCCAGCCCGCCGGCAATCTCGTAGCCCATGCAGGAGTAGCCATACTCCATGTGGTAGCCGCCGGG
>NZ_VIDT01000390.1 GCF_006519715.1 Ideonella azotifigens | reverse complement strand
CATGCACGATGCCGGCGTGCACGCCCGGCATCGGCTGCGTCGGCCCGGTGCCGCTGAGCCAGAAGGAGTTGACCGGCAACAGGCCACGCGCCTCGCGCTCGTCGTTGGCCGGGTGGTTGTACAGCAGCATCTGCACCTCGGCCTGTAGCCGGCGGATCAGCCGGGCCTGCGGGTGCGTGTTCAGCCACAGGTCCACATTGCGGCCGATCACGCGATCCAGCGCCGCGGTCGGCAGGTTGCGCAGGCTGGGGTGCGTGGCATACCAGCGCGTCGGCGCGCCCCACTGCAGCTTCCAGCCGTCTTCCTCGAACAGAGGGCGCAGCGCGTCGAACAGCGTGCGCGACATCGCCTCGTCCAGCCCCAGCGTGGCCGGGTCGGTCAGCGAGACCTGGTCGGTGCCCACATGCCAGTGCGTTGGGCTCAGCAAGCCCCAGCCCAACTCGTCATCCACCGGCGCCAGCCCGTCGCGTTGCGCGGCCACCGCCGCCATAGGCAACAACCCGTCCTGCGCCGGCCCGGCCGGCCAGCCCCAGGCGGCGGCCAGCACCTGCTCGTGCGGCGCACTCAGCGAAAGCTCTTCGTCTTCCTCCGGCGCCGCGGCAGGCCCAGGCCCGGCCGGCTGGAGCCGACCGAGCAGCCGCTCCAGGTTTGGCAATGCCAGCGTTGAGATCGCGTGCTGGGCTGGCGGCGTCAGGGCGCTGGCGAAGGGGAGCACGAGATGCATGAGCGGGATTATCGCGGTGGCGCTGGCGTTGCAAAATCTGCGCTTTACAAACGATTGACAAGACAGCGAGAGGGAGTGGGAGGATGGGAAATCTGTTGCGAGCTTGGTCCCCGACATGCGGCTGGCAAGGGCGCGCGCTCGGTCCATGGGCCTGGGCGGCCGTTGGCTTGCTGATCGGCTTGTTTGGGGGCTGCGGTGGCGGGGGCGGAGGCAGCAACCCGGCATCGTCGCCTGACAAGTTCTCGGTGACGTTTGCGCAACCCGCGGTCAGCACCACGCTGATTGCGGGCCGGAGCGACTCCGTGCTGGTCCAAGCCACGATGTCGTACCAGGGCACCGAGCCGGTCTACCTGCGCCTGGGCGAGTCTCAAGGCCTGGTCAAGGACGGCTCGATGGATGTCTCGGGCGATCTGTTGTCCGCCACGCTGCTGCTGGGCGACGCGATTGCGCCTGGCCAGTACGACAGCACACTGGATCTCTACGCCTGCTGGGATGAAGACTGCAAGCAGCAACTGGCCGGCAGTCCATTCCATCTCCCACTGCACGTGGAGGTCAAGCCGAACCTGCAGATTGCGACGGCCCAACCAATGCGACGCACCGGCCGTGACCCCGCGCCGAGTCAGTCGCTCCCGCTCAGTCTCGTGCCCGAGGCGGGCGAGCTGGCGCTGAGGCAAAGCGGCGCGTATGGGGCTTTCGAGCTGTCGCTGCACGACGGCTTGCTGGATGTGCGGACGCTGCAGATGCCGGCCGGCAGCTATCAGATGCATGCGGAGGTCTACGGCACCTCCGATGATCGCTACAGCGCAAGCGTGGATCTGAGCTATGTGGTGGAAGCACCGGCGGGCGGCGAACTGCCGCTGCGCCTGGCGCCGGAGTTCCTCAATGTGACGATCAAGGCCCAGACGCAGCCGGTCTACCGCTTCAAGCTGCAGCGGCCAACGTGGACGGACCTGGTGGGCCCGTTGCAGGTCTCGGGCGATGCTCACATCACCAACTTGCACCTGGTGAGCGAAGACGAATACGAATTCACCGTGGACGGTACCCAACTCGAAGCAGGCTTTACCTACTACGCCACGATTGCCGCGGACGCCGGCCCGCTTGGCGGGCAGGACCAACTGGAAATCTCGGTGCAGGTCTCGCCAGCTCTGCTGCTTGAGAATCCCGAATTCGGCGGACTGCGCATCAATGCCCAGACCCAGCCTGCCAACCTTCGCTTGCAGTCCCAGATTGCCACGCCCGAGGGCAGCTCGGTTGGCTGGCATGTGAGCTCGGATCAGCCTTGGCTGAAGGTGCTGCGTGCCGATGGCATCACCGGTGTGGACCCGCTTCAGGTGGAGGTGGATCCATCGAAGTTCCCTGCCACCGGCTGGCAGGTCGAGGCAGGGCTGAGTGTCCAGCTCGACCAGGCCGGCGTGAGTGCGGTCCGTGTGCCGGTCACGGTCCAGAATTTCCTGCCGCGCTTCGACCAGGCCTCTCCCGGTGTGCTGACCGGCAGCAGTGCGCGCGTGTACCTGGACGGCATGGTGCTGAGCGACAGCGGGGTGTTGGGCGCAGGCGTCTTGAGCGTGCAGGGCGCCACATTGAGCAATGCGCAGCGGCTCAGCGATACCCGCTTCGCCGGCGACGTGAGCGTCATCGCGCTGGACATCGATGGCGTGGTGGCTGGGCGCGATGTGGTGATCCAGGCCACTTCGCCGCTGGGCGTGACCCAGCGCGTGCTGAAGGCCGTGGCACCGCCGCAGGTGCCCTCTGGCCATCTCGCGTTGCCGTTTGGCAGCTACCGGCCAGCGTCGTACCTGCCCGGTTTGACCGCACTGACCTTCACCGGCGGCGGCGCGCTCTGGCGCTGGCCTCATGACACCGCATGGCGCAGTGCAAAGAAGCAGGCGCTTGCCCAACTGCTGGACGCGGTGCCTTCGCCTGACGAAGCGGCGATCTATGCCGTTGGCGCTCATGCGGTGACGGCGCTTGATCCGGCCACGCTGGCCGTGCTGCGCCAATCCAGTCTGTCCACCGAATGGGGTCACGATGTCTTCGATAGCGCCACGGTACCCGGCAGCAGTGGCCTGGCCTATGCGGCCGATGGTCGGGCGTTGACGGCGGCTTCTGACGACACCTGGCCCACTCGACACGGTGTGAGCTGGCTGGCAGGCTGTCCTTCAAACGATTTTGGCCGAACGGACCTGGCGTCCCACAGCTGCCTTGGCGACCCGGGCAGCGACTACCTGGGCAATGTCGGGGAGTCCAGCAGCGGCGCCAGCATCGCCCGCAGTGCCCAGGGCGGCTCGCTCGCGCTGAGCTATCCCAATGGCCGCATCACGCTCTACAAGGGTCTGGACAAGGCGCGGCTGGAGGCAGGCAGCCTGGCGGCCGGGCGCCGGGTCGTGGCCGTCGCCGACCAGGTCGGCTGGACCATCAGCGACGACGGCGTGATTCGCATGGCACCCTGGTCCAATGCCGGCAGCGGCTTTGCGCTGGCGGCACTGCTGCCGAGCATGCACGTGGCGGGAGGCTACGGAATCTCAGGCAACGGTCAGGCTGCGCTGATCTACAGCTACCGCGTTGCCGACACTGCGGATGGCGCACGTGCGACAGAGCCAACGCTTTCCGTCGTGGCGATTGGCACGCAGACTGTCGTGTCAAGGCTGGCCCTGCCGGCTGCCGTGGGCTGCACTGCGGCGCTTGCCGCCGGTGAAAGTTGCCAGCATGGCGCAAGCATCACGGTGGCGCCAGGCGACCGCAGCGTGTTCGTCGTCGGGCCGCGAGGCGTGGTGGCGATGAGCCTGCCAGATGAGGTCATGAACAGCCTTGCCACGCGGTCACGCGCAGCAAGCGCCAGGAAGGCGCAGGGCATGGTCACGCCAGCGCTTCAGGTGATGCCATTGCATTGAACCGGCGGGGCGGGATGCAGCCTCCGGTAGCATCCGCCCCATGAGTTCACTTCTTTCCGGGTCGGCCTGGCCGTACGAATGGCAGGTTGGCTGGCGCTACACGCGTGCGGGCCGGGCGGGGCGCCGCAATGGCTTCATTTCCTTCATCTCGTTTGTCTCGGTCATCGGCATTGCGCTGGGCGTGGCGGCGTTGATCATCGTGCTCAGCGTGATGAACGGCTTCCAGAAGGAGGTGCGGGACCGCATGCTGGCGGCCATTCCGCATGTGGAGCTGAATTCGGCGACTGACAATGCGCTGCCGGATTGGCATGTGCTGGCCGACAAGGCGAAGACGCTGCCGGAGGTGAAAGCTGCAGCACCGTTCATCGCGGCGCAGTCGCTGCTGGCGCGTGGCGAGGACATGCGGGGCGTGGTGGTGCGCGGCGTGTCGCCGGCCGACGAGGGCGGCGTGACCGACCTGGCCTCGCAGCTGAAGAAGGACGGCACGCTGGACCAACTGCAGCCGGGCGCCTGGCGCATCATCCTTGGGGCTGAGCTGGCGCGCTTGCTGGCAGTGCGCGTGGGCGACTCGGTGACGCTGATCGCGCCGGGCGCGCAGGTGACGCCGGCTGGCGTGGCGCCGCGCTTCAAGCAGTTCACCGTGGCGGGCGTGTTCAGCGTGGGCCACTACGAATACGACAGTGCGCTGGCGCTGGTGCACCTGGACGATGCGGCCAAGCTCTACCGCCGGGACGGGCCGACCGGTGTGCAGCTGCGGCTGAACGACGTGCACAAGGCACGCGAAGTCGGCGTGCAGCTGTCCAGCCTGCTGGGACCGCAGGTGCTGGTGCGCGACTGGACGCGCACCAACGCCGCCTGGTACGACGCGGTGCAGATCGAAAAACGCATGATGGCCATCATCCTGACGCTGATCGTCGCGGTGGCGGCCTTCAACCTGGTCTCCACGTTGGTGATGACGGTGACCGACAAGCGGGCCGACATCGCCATACTGCGCACGCTGGGCGCAAGCCCGGGGTCCATCATGGGCATCTTCGTCGTGCAGGGCGCCGCGGCCGGGGTGATCGGCACCTTTGCCGGCGTCAGCCTTGGGCTGCTGGTGGCCTTCAACATCGACGTGATCGTGCCCTTCATCGAGCACCTGCTGGGCGTGAGTTTCCTGCCCGGCAGCATCTACCTGATCAGCCGCATGCCCAGCGACCCGCAATGGGGCGACATCATGCCCATCGCTGTCATCTCGCTGGTGCTGTCCTTCCTGGCCACGCTGTACCCGAGCTATCGCGCCAGCCGCGTGAATCCTGCCGAGGCCCTGCGTTATGAATGAACCCAAGATGGCAGTCCGGCCAGGTGATGTGGCGCTGCAGTGCGCAGGCCTCAAGAAGCGTTTCATCGAAGGACCGCTGGACGTGCAGGTGCTGCGCGGCGTTGACCTGCAGGTGCGCGCTGGCGAGACGCTGGCCATCGTCGGCGCTTCCGGTTCCGGCAAGAGCACGCTGCTGCATTTGCTTGGCGGACTGGACGCGCCGACCGGCGGCAGCGTGACGCTGATGGGCGAGCGCTTCGACGCGATGAACGCCGCGCAGCAAGGCCGCTGGCGCAACCAGCATCTGGGCTTTGTCTACCAGTTCCACCATCTGCTGCCCGAGTTCAGCGCGCTGGACAACGTGGCGATGCCGCTGCGCATTCGTCGCGTGCCGACGCCTCAGGCGCGGGATGCAGCGCGTGCCGCACTCACGGAGGTTGGCCTGGGCGAGCGGGTCTTGCACCGGCC
>NZ_VIDT01000039.1 GCF_006519715.1 Ideonella azotifigens | reverse complement strand
TTGGCTCGGGCTGCACTGCCTGCGCTGCGGCGAGGGCTGCAGACGAGGCGCCAATCACACCGACCAAGGGCAACAGCAGGGACAACAGCGCACGCGTCATGCGGCGGATTGTGGCGTGGTGCGCCGTGTGTCCGGGCGGCACCGGGTGCGGCGACACAACAAAAAAGGCCACCCGAAGGTGGCCTTGCATGCTTGCGAGAGCGGGGACGCTCAGGCAGGACAGCTTACATGTCCATGCCCATGCCGCCCATGCCGCCCATGCCGCCGCCGGGCATCGAAGGCGCGTCGTCCTTCGGGGCTTCGGCGACCATGCATTCGGTGGTCAGCATCAGCGAAGCGACCGAAGCGGCGTTTTGCAGCGCGGTCCGGGTCACCTTGGTCGGGTCCAGGATGCCCATTTCGATCATGTCGCCATAGGTGTCGTTCGCGGCGTTGAAGCCGTGATTGCCACTGCCAGCCAACACGGCGTTGATCACCACGCTGGGTTCGCCACCGGCGTTCGACACGATTTCGCGCAGCGGGGCTTCGATCGCCTTCAGGATCAGCTTGATGCCGGCGTCCTGGTCAGCGTTGTCACCCTTGATGGTGCCTGCCGTCTGGCGGGCGCGCAGCAGGGCCACGCCGCCACCGGCGACGATGCCTTCTTCAACGGCGGCACGGGTCGCGTGCAGCGCGTCTTCCACGCGGGCCTTCTTTTCCTTCATCTCGACTTCGGTGGCAGCACCGACCTTGATGACGGCAACACCGCCGGCCAGCTTGGCCACGCGTTCTTGCAGCTTTTCACGGTCGTAGTCGCTCGAAGCTTCTTCGATCTGCACGCGCACTTGCTTGACGCGGGCTTCGATGTCGGCAGCGGCACCGGCACCATCGATGATGATGGTGTTTTCCTTGCCCACTTCGACGCGCTTGGCCTGGCCCAGGTCGGCCAGCGTGACCTTCTCGAGCGACAGGCCGACTTCTTCGGCGATGACCTTGCCACCGGTCAGGATGGCGATGTCTTCCAGCATGGCCTTGCGACGGTCGCCAAAGCCCGGGGCCTTGACGGCGACGACCTTCAGGATGCCGCGGATGGTGTTGACCACCAGGGTCGCCAGCGCTTCGCCATCGACTTCTTCAGCGATGATCAGCAGCGGACGGCCAGCCTTGGCCACTTGTTCCAGGGTCGGCAGCAGATCGCGGATGTTCGAGATCTTCTTGTCGAACAGCAGGACAAACGGGTTGTCCAGCAGTGCGGCTTGCTTTTCCGGGTTGTTGATGAAGTAGGGCGACAGGTAGCCGCGGTCGAACTGCATGCCTTCGACGACGTCGAGTTCGCTGTCCAGCGACTTGCCGTCTTCGACGGTGATGACGCCTTCCTTGCCGACCTTGTCCATCGCTTCAGCGATGATGCGGCCGACTTCGGAATCGCTGTTGGCCGAGATGGTGCCGACTTGCGCGATTTCCTTGGAGGTCGTGGTGGCCTTGGAGGCCGCCTTCAGCTGGGCGACCAGGGCGGTGACCGCCTTGTCGATGCCACGCTTCAGGTCCATCGGGTTCATGCCGGCGGCCACGTACTTCATGCCTTCGCGCACGATGGCTTGCGCCAGCACGGTGGCGGTGGTGGTGCCGTCACCGGCGTTGTCAGAAGTCTTGGAAGCAACTTCCTTGACCATCTGCGCGCCCATGTTCTGCAGCTTGTCCTTCAGCTCGATTTCCTTGGCCACCGAGACACCGTCCTTGGTGACGGTGGGGGCGCCGAAAGAGCGCTCCAGGACCACGTTGCGGCCCTTGGGGCCCAGCGTGACCTTGACCGCATTGGCCAGGATGTTCACGCCTTCAACCATGCGGGTGCGGGCGTCAGAGCCAAAGATCACGTCTTTTGCTGCCATTTGTATTCTCCGAATTCAGTTCAGTAAGAGGTGTGTGCAGAGGGAGAAGGATTACTTCTCGACGACGGCAAACAGGTCTTCTTCGCGCATGACCATCAGCTCTTCGCCGTCGACCTTGACCGACTGGCCAGAGTACTTGCCGAACAGCACGCGGTCACCGACCTTGACGTTCAGGACGATGAAGTCGCCCTTGTCGTTGCGCTTGCCCGGGCCAACGGCCAGGACTTCGCCTTGATCAGGCTTCTCGGCGGCGTTGTCAGGGATGACGATGCCGGAGGCGGTCTTGGTTTCTTGTTCCAGGCGCTTGACGATCACGCGATCGTGCAACGGACGAAGTTTCATGGCATCTCCTAAATGCAGTGGCTTTGAGCGAGGAAGGCAACACCGGCAAAGGGCGCTGCATCACATCAGGTGCTCAGGAACGCCGGCCAGGAAGGCCGGCGCCAGAACTGTTAGCACTCGACTTGGTTGAGTGCTAATCCCATTATAGGCACCGTCTGCCGGGTTTCAAGAGCAGGCGAGTGCCCGGGTGTGACGAAAACCGGCCTGAGGTCGGTGCGTGGCCGGCTCAGGGCTCCGGCTCTTCGCTGCTGGGCTTGGTCGGCACCCTGTAGCCTTCATTGGCCCAGGCGCCGAAATCATGGCCCTGGCAGCGGGCGCTGCAGAAGGGCCGGAAGGCGTTCGCAGGCGAATACAGCGTGCGCTCGCCGCAGGCCGGGCAGTTGACCTCGATGGCCTTGGCGGCAACGGAGGATGGGGGGCTGGATTTGGGCTGGTTCACGGCAGGCGCCGGCGGTGCTTGCAAGTGCAAGGGCGAGGCGGAAACGAATGACGAAGCGATGGGACTCAGGCGCAGAGCGAGAGTTCAAACGCGGTGTCCTGCGCGGCGGGGCGCAGGCGGCCCTCGGCGTCGGCCCGCATCAGCCGCACCGAGACCATCAGGCGGTGGCCGCTGATCTCTGGCACCAGGTCCACCCCGTCGTCCAGCCGCACTCGCAGCAGCTGGTAGGTGCGGCCCTGGGGCAGGGTTTGCTGGTACTGGCCGCCCTGGGCCACGACCTTGTGCGGCATGCCGGCGTCCCGCAGCAGGCCCAGCAACACGTGCAGCGCTTCGCCCAGCGGCCACAGGTGGCTGAGCCACTGGGCGAGGTCGGCGCGGCGTCGATCAGGGCTGTGCTGCTGCCAGGCGAAGTAGGCCGGCAGGTCGAACTCGCAAGTGCCACCAGGAATGCTGATGCGGCTGCGGATGCTCATCAGCCACTCGTTGGTGGTCAGCGCTTGCCCCGCCTTGCCCGCGAACTGGTTCAGGCCGTTGAAGGCATGGTCGATGCGAGCCACGACTTCGTCCAGCGCGGCTTCCGACACATGCGGGTTGCCGCGATAACTTTGCAGCTGCGCCTTGTGGCGCTCCAGTTCCTTGAGCAGGTCGGATTTCAGGTCGGCCCGCGAGGCCACGTCCATGATCTCGAACAGCGTGACCAGGGAGAAATGATGGTCGACCGCTTCGTCACGCGGCACCAGGGTGTTCAGTCGGCCGAACAGGTGTTCGAGCCGCAGCATCGTGCGGATGCTTTCGTTGAACGGGTATTCGTAGAGGACCAAAAGGCGCTTTCCGGGCGGTTGGCTGGCGGCGATTGTTTCACACCCCGGGCGCAGCGGCCGGACCGAAAAAACCTTGCTGCCAGAGTGCGTCCAGCTCGGCCTGCAATTGCGCCAGGCTCAGCCCGTCGTTGAGGATCACGGCATCGGCGATGGCGCGGCGCTCTGCCCGCGTGGCCTGCAGCGCGATCACGCGCTGCACCTCCTGCGCAGGCCAGCCGGAACGGGCCATGACGCGTCGGATTTGTGTCGCCTCGCTGCAGTCGATGACCAGCACCTTGTCCACCCGGCCACGCCAATGGGCCGACTCGGCCAGCAGCGGCACGTCGAACACCAGTGGCTGGCCAGGTTCTGCCTGCGCGGCCTGGCGTGCCGTCTCGGCCTGGATCAATGGGTGCAGGATGTGCTCAAGCGTCTGCTTGGCTTGCAGCGCTTCCGGGGCCTGGCCAAAGGCCAGCTGGCGCATGCGGGCGCGGTCCAATGCGCCATGTTCATCGACCATGTCGGCACCAAATGCCGCGGCGATGGCGGGCAGCGCAGCGCCTTGTGGCGCGGTCAACGCGCGCGAGATTGCATCGGTGTCGATGACCTTGGCGCCGCGGGCCGAAAGCAGCGCGGCAACGGTGCTCTTGCCGCTGCCGATGCCGCCGGTCAAGCCCACGCGCACAGCGCTCACTGGCGCACCCTGCGGCCTGCGGCCGGTCCCGCCGGGCGGGAATGAGACCCTTCGGGCGGCCGTGCGGGGCTCACTGCCCTATCCAACCCAATACCGTTTCGGTGCCCGCCAGCATCAGCACCAGTCCGCCACCGGCGAGGAACGGGCCGAACGGCACGTAGCGCCCTTCGCGCAAGGTGTCGCTGAGCTTCATGCCGATGCCGACCACCGCGCCGATCACCGAAGCCATCAGCACGATGGGCAGGATGGCTTTCCAGCCCAGCCAGGCCCCCAGCGCGGCCAGCAGCTTGAAGTCGCCGTGGCCCATGCCTTCCTTGCCTGTCGTCAGCTTGAACAGCCAGTACACCGACCACAGCGACAGGTAGCCCACGACGGCACCCCAGAGTGAGGTGCTGAGCGGCAGCGTCCACTCCAGCGCTGCGGCGCACAGACCGGCCCACAGCAGCGGCAGCGTCAGCGCGTCCGGCAGCAAGGTGGTGTCCCAGTCGATGGCAGTCAGCGCGACCAGCGTGGCGGCCACGCCGCACCAGGCCAGCGCCACCGGTTGCGGGCCCACGCGCCAGGCAATGCCGGCGAACAGCAGGCCGGTGGCCAGTTCCAGCAGCGGATAGCGCACCGAAATGCGGGTGCCGCATGCGGAGCAGCGGCCTCGCAGCCGCAACCAGCTCACCAGCGGAATGTTCTCGTGCCAGCGGATCCTGTGCTGGCAGGCCGGGCAGCGTGAGGCGGGCTTGGAAAGCGTCAACCGGCCGAGCTTGTCCAGTTCCTGCTCAAGCTCACCCGATGTGGCGGCGAGTGGCTTGGGCGCGCCCCGTCCAAAAGTCCGCTGGAAAGACTCGCTGTCGCTCAGCTGCTGGGCCACGTCCCGCCACCATTGCCGCTCCATCATGCGCGGCAGGCGGTGCGCCACCACGTTCAGGAAACTGCCAATGCAAAGGCCCAACGCGCCCAGCACCCAGGGCGACAACCAGATCGCCCACTCTCCGGTCTGCGCCATGCGTCAGACCACCTGACCGAGCTTGAAGATGGGCAAGTACATCGACACGACGATGCCGCCAATGATGGTGCCAAGGAACACGATGATGATGGGCTCCATCAAGGTTGACAGCCCCTTCACCATCTCGTCGACTTCTTCTTCGTAGAACTCCGCGGCGCGTGCAAGCATGTCGTCTAGCGCGCCCGATTCTTCGCCGATGCCAGCCATCTGCAACACCATGTTCGGGAACACGCCGGTTGCGGTCATGGCCGAAGTCAGTGCGGTGCCGGAGGCGACGTCACGCTGAATCGCTTCGGTGGCGATGGCATAGACCTTGTTGCCTGCGGTGCCGCCAACCGAGTCCAGCGCCTCCACCAACGGGACACCCGCACCAAACAATGTCGAAAGGGTCCGGGTCCATCGCGCGATGATGGATTTCCGAACCAGCTCACCGAAGACCGGCATGCGCAGGAACAGGCGGTCCATGAAAAACTGGATTCTTTCCGAACGCCGCCAGGTGCGCACGAACATGTAGCCGCCGCCGAAGATGCTGCCGAAAATGGCCCACCAATAGGAGACGAAAAACTTGCTCATGGCGATCACCAACAGCGTGGGCGTGGGCAAGTCGGCGCCGAAGTTCTTGAACACGTCCTCGAAGGCCGGGATCACGAAAATCATGATCACCGTGACCACGATGAAGGCGACCACCAGCACCGACATCGGGTAGATCAGCGCTGACTTGACCTTCTGCTTCAGTGCCAGCGTCTTTTCCTGGTAAAGCGCCAGACGACCGAGCAGCAATTCCAGAATACCGCCAGCTTCGCCGGCCTCGACCAGGTTGCAGTACAGGGCATCGAAGTATTTCGGATGCCGGCGGAACGCAGCAGACAGGCTGGTACCTGTCTCGATGTCCGCACGGATGTCCATCAGCAGCCGGGTCAGCGTGGCATTGGTGCTGCCGCGGGCGACGATGTCGAAGGCTTGCAGCAAGGGCACCCCGGCCTTCATCATCGTCGCCAACTGGCGCGTGAAGATGGCAATGTCCTTGGGCTTGATGCTCTTGCCGCCGGAACTGCGGCGCTTCTTCACCTTGGTGACCAGCACGCCTTGCCGGCGCAGGCTGGCACTCACGGCGGCTTCTCCGCCGGCGCGCAATTCCCCGCGCACGACCTTGCCGTTGCGGTCCTTGCCTTCCCATTCGAAGGTGAAATCCTTGGCGCTTCTTGCTGCCGCTGCTGTAGCCATAAAGCCTCCGGCCGCTCCCGACGGTGTGATCAGTTGTAGTCGACGCCCGCAACGCGGGTGGATTCTCAGGACCCTGGCTTCGCCCGGTGCAAACCGGTGTTGCCTTGATTGTTTCGCGTGCCGCTATTCGTTGGTCGCGGCGATGACTTCTTCCAGCGAGGTTGCGCCCAACCTGACCTTCAGCAAGCCGGACTGGCGCAAATCGCGCACCCCATCTTCGCGAGCCTGTATCGCCAGATCGTTGGCCGAACCATTGGCCAGGATCAGCCGCTGAATCGCGTCAGTGATCGGCATGGCCTGGTAAATGCCCAGACGACCACGATAGCCATTGTTGCAGGCAGAGCAGCCCACGGCGCGGTAAGGGCGCCAAGTGCCGTCGAGTTCGCTTTCGGTGAAGCCTGCACGCAACAGCGCCGGCCTGGGGTAGTCGGCAGGCGCCTTGCAGCTTTCGCACAAGCGGCGTACCAGGCGCTGGGCGGTGATCAGCAACAGGCTGGACGCGATGTTGAAAGGCGCCACGCCCATGTTCAACAACCGGGTCAAGGTGGACGGTGCGTCGTTGGTATGCAGCGTGGACAGCACCAAGTGGCCGGTCTGCGCGGCCTTGATCGCAATGTCCGCAGTGTCCAGGTCGCGGATTTCGCCGACCATGATCACGTCCGGATCCTGGCGCAGGAAGGACTTCAGTGCCGAGGCGAAGTTCAGGCCAGCCTTGTCGTTGACATTGACCTGATTGATGCCGGGCAGGTTGATTTCCGCCGGGTCTTCCACGGTCGAGATGTTCACGCCCGGCTGGTTCAGGATGTTCAGGCAGGTGTAGAGCGACACTGTCTTGCCCGAGCCGGTTGGCCCGGTCACCAGCACCATGCCATAGGGCCGGTGCACCGCGTGCATCAGCCGCTCCTTTTCCTCCGGTTCATAACCGAGCGCCTCGATGCCCATCTTCGCGCTGGAAGAGTCGAGAATACGGATGACGATCTTCTCGCCGAACAGTGTGGGCAGCGTGCTGACCCGGAAGTCGATTGACTTGCTGCCAAAGCGCAGCTTCATCCGGCCATCCTGCGGCACGCGCTTTTCCGAGATGTCCAGCCGTGAAATGACCTTGATGCGGGACGCCAGCTTTTCCTTGATCGCAATCGGTGGTTGCGTGATCTCGCGCAACTCGCCGTCCACCCGGAAGCGCACGCGGTAATGGAATTCGTAGGGCTCAAAGTGCAGGTCGGAAGCGCGGAGATTGATCGCGTCGATCAACATCTTCTGCAGGAAGCGCACGACGGGCGCATCTTCGACCTCCGCGACTGCCTCCGGCGACGGCGAAGCGCCGCCCACCTCTTCTTCAGTGACATCGAATTCGAAGTCGGCAGAAGCAATCGTCTCCAGCGCCTGATTGGCCGAGGTGGTCTGCCCGTCCACCAGCTTGATCAGCTTGTCGTATTCGACGACCACCCATTCAGGCGAAAGCTGGGTCGCAAACTTGATGCGCTCGCTGGCTTCCTGGTCGGTCGGGTCGGCGCAGGCAAGGAACAGGCGACTGCCGCGCTTGCCCAGCGGCAAGATCTTGTACTGGCCAATCAGCTTGCTGTCGATGAAGGACTTTGGCAGCTTTTGCGTGTCAACTGCGTCCAGATCCAGCAGAGGCGCTGCAAGAGCCTGGGACAGCGACTGCGCCAGTGCCAGTGGCGTCATCGTGTTGCTGCCGATCAGTTCAGCGATGAATGAAAGCTTCTTTTCCTTGGCGCTGCGAACCAGTTCCTCGGCTTTGGCTGGCTGAAGCTTGCCGCCATGGACCAGTACACGTGCCACTCCTGACAAGAAGGCTTTGGAGGCGTCGGCAACAGTATCCACGGCTGAACGGCAAGAGGGCTACAACAAGAATGGGCCGGGCATCAACGCCCTTTGGCACGGTACTGTATATCGGCGGCTTTGCTGGTCAATGCAGCGAGAAAACCGGGCTCCAGTGGTCACAAGTTGTGACTGAACGCACGCAGGCGGCGAAGCGCTGCAACGGCAATGTGGGTCGGCAACGGGAATTGCCTCTTCGAGAGGGGGCATGATGCGGGCGCTCAAATGCAAAAAGCGCAGAAAGCTTGAACTTCCTGCGCTTTGGCAATGATTCACAGTGATTTGGTCGGGGTGAGAGGATTCGAACCTCCGGCCTCTACGTCCCGAACGTAGCGCTCTACCAGGCTAAGCTACACCCCGAAATGACCTGCTGCCAAAGCATTCCCTGTTGGCATCCGGGTTCGCAGCGCTTGGCATGCTGACCCTGATCGCCTCGTGCATCTCTGGTGATGCCTGCAGTTTCTGCCTGGTTCGCTCAAGAAGAGCGCTCAACCGATCGAGCAGATAATTCTAGCAGCAAATTCAGCGAGTTGGAAAGAGGCAGGGAAGAAAGGCTCAGGCGGGCCGCTTCGGCTTCGGTGCGGGCGGCGTCGCGCGTGGCTTCCAGTGCGCCAGTGCGGTGCACGATGCCGATGATGTCTTGCAGCCGTTCGACCTCGCCCTGTTCGATGGCGTGGCGGATCAAGTCGCGTTCTGCGGCGGAGCCTCGGCTCATGGCGATCAGCAACGGCAGTGTGGGTTTGCCTTCGCGCAAGTCGTCGCCCACATTCTTGCCGAGTGCAGTGGTCGTGCCTTGGTAGTCCAGCAGGTCGTCGACCAGCTGGAAGGCCGTACCCAGCGAGCGCCCGTAGTCGGCGCAGGCTTCTTCGATCTCGCGGGGTGCCTGGGCAATCACGGCGCCCAGGCGCGCGCTGGCCTCGAACAGCTTGGCGGTCTTGTAGCGGATCACGCGCAGATAGTCTTCGATTGCAACGTCTGGCTCATGCATGTTCATCAGCTGCAGCACCTCGCCTTCGGCGATGACGTTGGTCGCATCGGCCAGCACGTCGAGCACACGCATGCTGTTCACCGAAACCATCATCTGGAAGGCGCGTGAGTACAGGAAGTCGCCTACCAGCACGCTGGCGGCATTGCCGAACACCGCATTGGCAGTGTCCCGGCCGCGCCGCAGCGAAGATTCATCGACCACATCGTCGTGCAGCAGCGTGGCGGTGTGGATGAACTCGACTGTGGCCGCCAGTTCGTATTTGTGTGGGCCCTTGTAGCCCAGGGCGTCCGCGAACAGCAGCACCAGTCGGGGGCGGATGCGCTTGCCGCCGGCGCCGATGATGTAGTGGGAAATCTGTTCGATCAGCGCGACGTCCGAGGACAGCCGCTGCCGGATTACCTCGTCGACTTGGCGCATGTCATCGGCCATCGGGTCGAAGTCGATGTTGGGGGTGGGCAGCGTCGTGGAGGAGGGCGACATGAGGCGGGGGAGCGAACCCGATGACGGCAAAACCCGTCGATTATAGGAAGCGACCGGCGCAGCGTTGGCGGCCTCTGCCATTCGCGTGTCGGGCCCTTGGCAGCTTGGTGCTCGCTATGCTATGATCCCAAGCTTCGCCTCGGAATGGTCCGTGGCGATTGATGAGATGCGTTTGGCGGGTGTGGCGCCTCCTGGATTTGAGGCCTGTTGAGTTAACGGGTCTGATGTTCAGGGCATGCCAACAGGTCTTGCGCACTTCAAGCAAAGGGCACATATGTACGCGGTCGTAAAAACCGGTGGCAAGCAATACAAGGTTGCAGCCGGCGAAAAGATCAAGGTAGAACAGATTGCTGCGGACGTTGGCCAGGAAATCGTGATTGACCAGGTTTTGGCTGTCGGTAGCGGCGCAGATCTGAAGGTCGGGACTCCCCTGGTGAGCGGTGCAACAGTGGTGGCAACCGTGGTGGCCCATGGCCGTCACGACAAGGTTCGCATCTTCAAGATGCGCCGCCGCAAGCACTACCAGAAGCATGGCGGTCATCGCCAGAACTACACCGAGCTGGAAATCAGCGCGGTCAACGGCTGATTCAGCGCCTCAACAGGAGTTCTGAACCATGGCACAGAAAAAAGGCGGCGGTTCCACCCGGAACGGCCGCGACTCTCAACCCAAGATGCTGGGTGTCAAGGCCTTCGGTGGCCAAGTCATCTCGGCGGGCTCGATCATCGTGCGCCAGCGTGGCACCAAGTTCCATGCCGGCACCAATGTCGCGATGGGCCGTGACCACACGCTGTTCGCATTGGTCGACGGTACCGTTTCGTTCGCCGTCAAGGGCGCGCTGAACCGGCACACCGTGATCATCACGCCGCTGTAATCGCGCCACAGCCTTCGCCTTGGTCTGCCTCTGGCTGGACCAAGCGTCCAAAGCCCCGGCTTGCCGGGGCTTTTGTCTTGATGGGCCGGCGCGGGCACAGTGCCCGACATCGCTGGCGGCGAACCCAAGACACTCGGGCCGGTTTCGGCCCTCCGATACCATCCGAACACCATGAAATTCGTTGACGAAGCCACCATCGACATCGCCGCGGGCAACGGCGGCGCGGGCTGCGCGAGTTTTCGGCGCGAGAAATTCATCCCCTTTGGTGGACCAGACGGTGGCAACGGCGGCAAGGGCGGCAGCGTCTATGCCGTGGCCGACCGCAACCTGAACACGCTGATCGACTACCGCTATGCCCGCCGCCACGAAGCGCGCAATGGCGAGGCCGGCCGTGGCGCAGACTGCTTTGGCGCTGCTGCGGACGACATCATGCTGCGCATGCCCGTCGGCACCATCATCACCGACGTCGAAACCGGCCGCGTGATGGCCGAGCTGATCGACCCCGAAGAGCCGGTGCTGCTGGCCAAGGGTGGCGATGGCGGCTTCGGCAACCTGCACTACAAGACTAGCACCAATCGCGCCCCGCGCCAGCACACGCCGGGCTGGCCGGGTGAAGGCTTCAAGGTCAAGCTGGAACTGCGCGTGCTGGCCGACGTGGGCCTGCTGGGCATGCCCAATGCCGGCAAGAGCACGCTGATCACGGCAGTGTCGAACGCCAGGCCAAAGATTGCCGACTATCCGTTCACCACCTTGCACCCGAACCTGGGCGTGGTGCGCGTCGGCCCCGAGAAGAGCTTCGTGGTAGCCGACATTCCGGGCCTGATCGAAGGTGCTTCCGAAGGTGCCGGCCTGGGTCATCTGTTCCTGCGCCACTTGCAGCGCACGCGTTTGCTGCTGCATGTGGTCGACCTGGCGCCGTTCGACGACGAGGTCGATCCGGTCAAGCAGGCCAAGGCCATCGTCGAAGAGCTGCGCAAGTACGACCAGGCGCTGCACGACAAGCCGCGCTGGCTGGTGCTCAACAAGCTGGACATGGTGCCCGAAGACGAGCGTGCCAAGCGCGTGAAGGATTTCGTCAAGCGCTACAAGTGGAAGGGCCCCGTGTTCGAGATCTCGGCGCTGGCCCGTGACGGCCTGCAGCCGTTGATCCACGCCATCTGGGAGCATGTGGCCGCCGAACAGGTCAAGCCGCCGCCTGAGCCCGATCCGCGTTTCGACGCCGCTGCCGACACGACCGCTGCCGACGAGTGACCCCGCGATGAGTGCAGCACTTCTGGGCGCGCGGCGCATCGTCGTCAAGGTTGGCTCCAGCCTGGTGACCAACGAAGGCCGGGGCGTGGATGCCGAGGCGGTCGGCAACTGGTGCCGACAGATGGCCGGCCTGGCGGCGCAGGGCTGCGAAGTGGTGATGGTCTCCAGCGGCGCGATTGCCGAAGGCATGAAACGCCTGGGCTGGACGACCCGACCCAAGGAACTGCCGGAGTTGCAGGCTGCCGCTGCCGTCGGCCAGATGGGCCTGGCGCAGATGTACGAGAGCAAGCTCTCCGAGCACGGCATGGGCAGCGCCCAGGTGCTGCTCACGCATGCCGACCTGGCGGACCGCGAACGTTACCTGAATGCCCGCTCGACCCTGCTGACCCTGCTGGGCCTGAAGGTGCTGCCGGTCATCAACGAAAACGACACCGTCGTCAATGACGAGATCAAGTTCGGCGACAACGACACGCTGGGCGCGCTGGTCGCCAACCTGGTGGAAGCCGATGCGCTGATCATCCTGACCGACCAGAAGGGCCTGTACTCGGCCGACCCGCGCAAGGACCCGGACGCCCGTTTCATCGACGTGGCAGAGGCGGGCGACCCGGCGCTGGAACGCATGGCCGGCGGCGCTGGTTCCAGCATCGGCCGCGGCGGCATGATCACCAAGGTGCTGGCCGCCAAGCGCGCCGCAGGCAGCGGTGCCAGCACCGTGATCGCATGGGGCCGTGAGCCTGACGTGTTGCTGCGCCTGATGGCGGGCGAGGCCATTGGCACCGCCTTGCTGGCAGGCACGCCCAAGCTGGCCGCCCGCAAGCAGTGGATGGCCGATCACCTGCAGATGCGGGGCGCCGTGGTGATAGACGATGGCGCGGTCATCAAACTGCGCGAGGAAGGCAAGAGCCTGTTGCCCATTGGCGTGGTCGAGGTGCAGGGCGAGTTCCACCGCGGGGATGTCATTGCGGTGCGCAGCTCCGCTGGTGGAGAGGTTGCGCGTGGACTGGCCAACTACTCCAGCGCCGAGGCCCGGCTGATTGCCCGCAAGCCCTCGTCGCAGATCGCGGGCTTGCTCGGCTATGTCGCCGAGCCCGAACTGATCCATCGCGACAATCTGGTGCTGAGCTGAGCGCTTGCCGCCTGGTCGGCGTGACTGAAGGCTGGGCGACTTACTCTGGCGCGCCCGGCGGCGACATCAGCGGCAGTGCAGGCCCCATGGCCTCGTCCATGACCCCGTCCGGCGGCCTGCGGCCATCCCGATGCGGGCGCATGCCACCGCGCAGGTAGCGATTCTGGTAGGCCATGCGCGGCATGAAGCGCGCCAGTTCGGTCAGCGCCATCTGGTAGACGCCGCGCTTGAATTCGATCACCACGTCCAGCGGCACCCAATAGTCGTTCCAGCGCCAGGCGTCGAATTCCGGATGGTTGGTCGCGCGCAGGTTCATGTCGCTGTCGCGGCCCATCAGGCGCAACAGGAACCAGATCTGCTTTTGCCCCTTGTAGTGGCCGCGTGCATCCTTGCGGATGAAATGATCGGGCACGTCATAGCGCAGCCAATCGCGGGTGCGCGCCAGAATTTCCACGTGATCGGGAAGCAAACCGACTTCCTCGTGCAACTCGCGGAACATCGCCTGCTCAGGCGACTCGCCATACTTGATGCCCCCTTGCGGGAACTGCCAGGAGTGGGTGCGCAGCCGCTTGCCCCAAAACACCTGGTTGCGGGCGTTGAGCAGGATGATGCCGACGTTGGGCCTGTAGCCTTCCCGGTCGAGCATAATCGAACCCCAAATTTTGAACTGAAATCAATATAGCACCCACGGGGCTCCCCGCCCAGGCTCTCGCTAACCCGGAGCTTGCGCCGGGCGCCTCTGCAGGCTGTAACGTCGCGCCCATGAAAGCCTCCCAGTTCTTCATCTCCACCCTCAAAGAGGCTCCTGCAGACGCCGAAGTCGTGAGCCATCAGCTGATGATGCGCGCTGGCATGATCAAGCGCCTCGGCGCCGGCATCTACAACTACATGCCCATGGGCCTGCGGGTGATCCGCAAGGTCGAGGGCATCATTCGCGAAGAGATGAACCGTGCTGGCGCGGTTGAATTGCTGATGCCTGTGGTGCAGCCGGCCGAGCTGTGGCAGGAGACCGGCCGCTTCGACAAGATGGGCCCGGAACTGATGCGGGTGAAGGACCGGCATGACCGCGACTTCATCATCCAGCCGACCTCCGAAGAGGTGGTGACCGACATCGCCCGCCAGGAACTGCGCAGCTACAAGCAGTTGCCCAGGAATTTCTATCACATCCAGACGAAATTCCGCGACGAGCGCCGGCCGCGCTTTGGCGTGATGCGTGGCCGCGAGTTCACGATGAAGGACGCGTATTCCTTCGACCGTGACGAAGCCGGCGCGACCAGGAGCTACGAAGCCATGTTCGCCGCCTACAAGCGCATCTTCGACCGCTTTGGCCTCGAATACCGCGCCGTTGCGGCCGACACGGGCGCCATCGGCGGCGACCTGTCGCACGAATTCCAGGTGATTGCCGAGACCGGCGAAGATGCCATCGTCTACTGCCCGACCAGCGACTACGCCGCCAACATCGAACTGGCCGAAGGCGTGGCTTTGCTGTCCGTGCGCGCTGCCGCAGGTGCCGTCATGGCCAAGACGTCCACGCCTGGCAAGAGTACCTGTGCCGACGTGGCCGCGCTGCTGGGCTTGCCACTGGCGCAGACCGTCAAGTCACTGGTGCTGGCGACCGACGAACTGGACGAGCACGGCGACGTCAAGAAGACCACGGTCTGGCTGCTGCTGCTGCGCGGTGACCATGACATGAACGAAGTCAAGGCCGGCAAGGTCGAGGGCCTGAAAGGCGGTTTCCGCTTCGCGACCCTGGCCGAGATCGAGGAACACTTCGGCTGCAAGCCCGGTTACCTGGGGCCTGTCGGACTGAGGAAGCCGGTCAAAGTGATTGCCGACCGCACGGTGGCCAACATGGCCGACTTCGTCTGCGGTGCCAACGAACCCGACTTCCACCTCACCGGCGTCAACTGGGGCCGCGACCTGCCCGAGCCGGACGCTGTGGTCGACATCCGCAACGTCGTCGAAGGTGATCCTTCGCCGGACGGCAAGGGCGTGCTGGCAATCCAGCGCGGCATCGAGGTTGGCCACGTATTCTTCCTTGGCACCAAGTATTCCAAGGCGATGAACGCCAACTACCTGGACGAAACCGGCAAGCCGCAGCTGATGCAGATGGGCTGCTACGGCATTGGCGTGACCCGCATCCTCGGCGCGGCCATCGAGCAGAACCACGATGCCCGCGGCATCATCTGGCCGATCAGCATCGCGCCGTTCCAGGTCGTGCTCTGCCCCATCGGGTATGACCGCTCGGCCGACGTGAAGGTCGCGGCCGACGCGCTGCACGACGAACTGGCCGCCGCCGGCATCGACGTGCTGCTGGACGACCGCGGCGAGCGCCCCGGCGCGATGTTCGCCGACTGGGAGCTGATTGGTGTGCCCTTGCGCGTGGTGCTGTCAGATCGCGGGCTCAAGGAAGGCCTGCTCGAAATGCAGGGCCGGCGCGAGGCCGAGGCGCAGAAAATCGCCGTGGCCGAAGTGGGTGCCGTCGTGAAGGCGCGCCTGTCGGCATGAGCGCTGTTGGGGCAGGGCGGTCCGTCAGCCGGCGGGCCTGCCTGGCAGCCGGTGGTGCTGCGTTGCTCGCGCCCTGGGCCGCACCGGCCTGGGCTGGCAAACAAGCCGAGGAACCGCTGATCGACTCGGTGCGCAGCGCGCTGTCGTCTGCCATTGCCAACAAGGCGCCGCCCAAGCCCAGCTTTGCCAACTTCGATGACCGCCTGGTCTACCTGCGCTGGCTGGGCACCAACAGCGACCGGCTGAAGAAGCGCAAGTCCGAGGACCAGACGCGCATCGAGTTCCTCGAAACCATCTGGTACGAGGCCAAGCGGGCTGGGCTGGAGCCTTCTCTGGTGCTGGGTCTGGTGCAGGTGGAAAGCGGCTTTCGCAAGTACGCCATCAGCGTGGCCGGCGCGCGCGGCTACATGCAGGTCATGCCTTTCTGGTCCCGGCTGATCGGCGACGGTGACGCTTCGCGCCTGTTCCACATGCAGACCAACCTGCGCTTTGGCTGCGTCATCCTGCGCCACTACCTGGACCGCGAGCAGGGCGACCTGTTCCTCGCGCTGGGCCGCTACAACGGCAGCCGTGGCCAGCCCGAGTATCCGAACATGGTGTTCGGCGCCCGCAAGCAGTGGGTCGTCACCTGAGCTCCGGCCCAGGTTCAGAGGCCGTTCCAGTTCCTGGGCGTGGCATTGCCAACGCCGAGCAGCGCGATCACCCGCTCCACCGTGTCGTCCACCATTTCCGCGATCGACTGTGGCCGGTGGTAGAACGCCGGCAGCGGTGGGAACACGATGGCGCCCATTTCGGTCACTGCCGTCATGTTGCGCAAGTGGGCCAGGTTGAACGGCGTTTCGCGCACCATCAGCAGCAGCCGGCGGCGTTCCTTCAGCGTCACGTCGGCCGCGCGGGTCAGCAGGTTGTCGCCAAAACCGTGGGCCACGGAAGCCAGCGTCCTCATCGAGCAGGGCGCAATCACCATCGCGTCCACCGGGTGGCTGCCGCTGGCAATGCAGGCACCGATGTCGCCCAGCGGATGCGCCTCGTCCGCCAGGGCTTCCAGGGCGTTTCGGTCCAGGTCCAGCTCGTGGTGCGCGTTCAGCACACCGGCCGAGGTCACGACCAGGTGCGTGCGTGCACCCAGCGTGCGCAATCGCTGCAGCAGCCGCACGCCGTAGATCGCGCCCGAAGCGCCGGTGATGCCCACGACGATGCGCGGGACCACCGTGGCGGCCGGCTCGGCCAGCGTCACGCGGCTTCGATCATCGGCTGCAGTTCGCCGGACTGGTACATCTCCATCATGATGTCCGAGCCGCCGACGAATTCGCCGTTCACGTACAGCTGCGGAATCGTTGGCCAGTTGGCGTAATCCTTGATGCCCTGGCGGATCGCGTCGTCCTCCAGCACGTTGACCGTCGTCAGGTCACCCGCGCCGCAGGCTTTCAGGATCTGGATGGCGCGGCCGGAGAAGCCGCACATCGGGAACTGGGCCGTGCCCTTCATGAACAAGACCACCTTGTGGTTCTTGACGAGTTGGTCGATGCGTTGCTGAACGTCGCTCATGGCTGTGCTTTCGGGAAATATCGGGGGCGAATGTCGGGGCGGGAATAGGGTCGATGCCACCATCCAGCTTTATACGACAAGCCGGCAGGCAGGCGCAGCACAGGCTGGCGATGGCCTGACGTGGCGCCCTGGTAAAAGGCAACCATCCACGCCGGTGCCTGCGTGGTGTGATCGCGCGTGCGGGCCGGGGTTCCGGCCCGTGGCCGAATGGCAGCAGAAAGTTCAGAACGAGTAGGACAGCTGAACCTGCAGCACCGGCGCCAGCTGGTAGGGCCTGCTGGGGTCGTCCAGCCCGCTGTTGGGGTTGCCGGACAGCAAGCGGCGCGAGCCACCTGCATTGCGGGTGGCCAGCAAGCCCAGGTCGGCGCTCAGGCCGAGGCCGGAGCGGGCCCACCAGGCCGTGTAGCCCATGCCCAGGTAGGGCGTGGCGGTGGTGTCCAACGCGCTTTCGCTGGCTTGGCTGCTGCCGCCGAATGTGGCGCGGCTCATCAGCAGGCTGCCTGAACCGTAGGCGCCGGGCGCTCCCAAGGCCACCGAAGGCGAGCCGAACAGCAAGGCACCAGTGGCCCGCAGGCCGCCGCCGTCACCAATGCGGCCAATGTCGAAATAACGGTCGCCCGCCAGGCTGGCGCCCAGCGACAGGCGGCTGTCGAGCATGTTGGGTGCCGGGCCCAGCGGCTGGGCGCCAATGGACAGCCGGGTTTGCCACTGCGGCCAGGCAGCGCTGTCGCCGTTCAGGCGCAATCCGTCGCCCACGGTCGCGGCCGACGCCGCCGACGCCGCCGATGCGGCCAGCGTGGCTGCGCCCATCACGCCGGCCAGCAAGGCATGGCGAAATGTCTGGCGCGCGGAAAAGCGGCTGTCGACGGTGTGCATACGGCCCCCGGTGGTGTTGTCGCGCCTCGCCCGGTGGCTTCCGGATCTGCGCGTCCCAATGCAAAAGATGCTACTCCTTTGCCTATATTCAATGCCCGAAAAAAGGCGGGTTTTGCCGCTGTTGTGCGGACTGCACCACGCTATGGCGTGCCAGCTGGCTGACCGGTGGCTGGCCGCCGACCGCCGGTGCAGCGGCCGTGGCCGGCCAGGTCGTGCCGCGTCTGGATCTGGGCAAAACCGGCGCCTTGCAGCAGCGCCTGTACCGCCTCGGCCTGGTCCCAGCCGTGCTCGATCAGCAGCCACGCGCCGGGGCGAAGCTGCGGCGGCGCGTCAGCCACCAGCGAGCGGAT
>NZ_VIDT01000389.1 GCF_006519715.1 Ideonella azotifigens | reverse complement strand
GCCGCTGCTGGACCGCATGGTCAGCCATGCCGGCGAGGTCGGCATTGCGCGTGCCCGCATCGAATCCGACATGGGCCAGATGCAGCTGGGCCTGAAGGAACTGACGGACAACCTGGAGCGGCTGCGCCGCCAGCTGCGCGACCTGGAACTGCAGGCCGAAACCCAGATGGCCACGCGCATGGAAGCGGCCCGCCACTCCAAGCAGGACTTCGATCCGCTGGAAATGGACCGTTTCACCCGCGTGCAGGAACTGACGCGCATGATGGCCGAGTCGGTCAACGACGTGGGCACCGTGCAGCGCGGCCTGCAGCAGACGCTGCAGGACACCGAAGACCAGCTGGCCGTGCAGGCACGGCTGAACCGCGACCTGCAGGACGACCTGCTGCGCGCGCGCATGGTGGAGTTCGACACCCTGTCTGACCGGCTCTACCGCGTGGTGCGCCAGGCGGCCAAGGAATCCGGCAAGCAGGTGCGCCTGAACCTGCAGGGCGGCGGCATCGAGCTGGACCGCGCGGTGCTGGACCGCATGGCGCCGCCGTTCGAGCACCTGCTGCGCAATGCGGTGGTGCACGGCATTGAAAGCGGCTCGCTGCGCGAGGCCATGGGCAAGTCGGCCAGCGGCACGATTGACGTGACGCTGCGCCAGGCTGGCAACGAAGTGCAGATCGAGGTGCGTGACGACGGTGCCGGCCTGAACCTGGCCCGCATTGCCGAACGCGCCACCGCGATGGGCCTGCTCAACGAACACAGCCGGCCGACCGAAGCAGAGTTGGCTGGCCTGATCTTCACGCCAGGCTTCTCGACTGCCGACCAGGTGACCGAGCTGGCTGGCCGTGGCATTGGCATGGACGTGGTGCGTTCCGAGGTGACCGCGATGGGCGGCCGGATCGAAACCGCCAGCTCGTCCGGCCAGGGCACGGCCTTCCGGATGGTGCTGCCGCTGACCACGGCGGTGACGCAGGTGGTGGTGGTGAATTCCGGCGCGCAGACCGTGGCGCTGCCGTCGACGCTGGTCGACATGGTGCGCCGCGTGCCGGCGGCCGAGGTCGAGGCGGCCTACCAGACGGGCCTGCTGCGCCATGGCGAGGTCGACGTGCCGTTCTTCTGGCTGGGCAGCCTGCTGCAGCAGTCGCTGCGCGGGCCGGTTGAAGGCAAGAGCCTGCCGGTGGTGGTCGTGCGCTCGGCGGCCCAGCTGGTTGCGGTGCACGTCAGCCAGGTCGTGGCCAACCAGGAAGTGGTGGTCAAGAACCTCGGGCCGCAGCTCTCGCGCCTGCCGGGTCTCGCCGGCATGTCGCTGCTCCCGACCGGTGACACGGTGCTGATCTACAACCCGGTGGCGCTGACGGCGGTGTACGGTGCCGAAGTGCGCCAGCGCCTGCTGGCTGCGCCGGTGGATGCCGCGACCCAAGCGGTGCTGCCGGAAGTGGTCGAGCCGGTGCGCCTGGCGCCGCTGGTGATGGTGGTCGACGATTCGCTGACGGTGCGCCGCGTGACGCAGCGCCTGCTGCAGCGCGAAGGCTACCGCGTGGTGCTGGCCAAGGACGGGCTGGACGCACTGGAAAAGCTGGCCGATGAAGCGCCGGCGGTGATGCTGTGCGACATCGAGATGCCGCGCATGGACGGTTTCGACCTGGTGCACAACGTGCGCAGCGATCCTCGCCTGGCCAAGCTGCCGGTCGTGATGATCACCTCGCGCATTGCCGAGAAGCACCAGGAGCATGCGCGTGAGCTGGGCGTGAACCACTACCTGGGCAAGCCCTATGACGAAGACTTGCTGCTCTCGCTCGTGCGCGACTATGCTGGCGAGACGGCTGCGGCCTGAGCGCAAGGGGCGCCAGGCATAGACGGTTGGAGCAGGGGGTTCATGCAACCGCGCTGTCGATGCGACCGATTGTCGAACGGCTCGCCGAACTGACCGGCCTTCGGGACCGGGACGCGCTCGATGTCAGCTTGCTCAGCGCGCTGGCCGAGCTCTCCGGTGCGCGCCGGGTCGCGCTGCACCGCCTGGTGGGCGAAGACCCGGGGCGGCGCTGGCTGATGCGGGCCCACGTCGAGGCTGCGGCAGCTGGCGGCCACACCGAGGTGCAGATCGAGCCACTGTGGGCCGACCTGCGTGGCCAGCCGCGTTTCGACGAGCGGCCCGATTGGTGTGACTGCCTGTTGTCGCAGCAGGCACGCGCCTGGCGGCCGACCGAGGCCACCAGCCTGTTTCCGCTGTGGGTTGACGAAACGCCGGTGGCCATCATCGAGCTGGAGACGGCCCAGGCGCTGACGCCGACCATGCGCAAGCATGCGCTGGCGCTGCTGCAGGTGATGCGCAACCAGCTTGGCATGCTGGACTACAGCGAGCGCGACACGCTGACCAGCCTGCTCAATCGCAAGAGCTTCGACGAATCCTTCTACCGCGCCTCGGCGCCGCTGCCGGTCGCGGTGTTGACCGACGACGAAGCGCGCCGCCGGGAATCGCCGCTGCGCTACTGGCTGGCCGTCGTGGACATCGATCACTTCAAGCTGGTCAACGACGGCTTTGGTCACCTGATAGGCGACGAGGTGCTGCTGCTGGTGGCGCGGGTGATGCGCGGCAGCTTCCGCTTCTACGACCAGCTCTACCGTTTCGGCGGTGAGGAGTTTGTGCTGCTGCTGCGCTGCGGCACCGAGCACGATGCGATGCTGGCTTTCGAGCGCTTCCGCACCCGCGTCGAGGCCTACCTGTTCCCGCAGGTCAAGCACATCACCGTCAGCATTGGCTTCACCGACGTGCGCACAGGCGACTCGCCGACGGCGGCCGTCGAGCGCGCCGACCAGGCGGTCTACTACGCCAAGCACAACGGCCGCAACCAGGTGCGCTGCCGCGAGGCCTTGCGGCGCGACGGCCTGCTGGCCGACGAAGAGAAATCCAGCGACGTCGAGCTGTTCTGACGCGCCCACTGCGACCGACGCGCTGGCGGCGCGTCAGTGGTTGCGGATCGCCGTCAACCGCTTGCTGGTCTTGCGCGGCGGGCTGTCCCTGGCCTGGACCGGGCCGCCACGCGCAGCGGCAAAGCGCGCCAGCGTTGCTTCGCGCGCCTCATCGTGGGAGACGACGGGCAGCGGGTAGTTCTCGCCCAGCGTGACTTCAGCAGCAGCCAGTTCCAGCGGCAAGGCCTGCCACGGCGCATGAATGGCCTTGGCCGACAGCGCGGCCAGCTGCGGCAGGTAGCGCTTGATGAACTTGCCTTCGGGGTCGAACTTCTCGCTCTGCGAGACCGGGTTGAAGATGCGGAAGTAGGGCTGGGCGTCGCAGCCGGTCGACGCGGCCCACTGCCAGCCGCCGTTGTTGGCAGCCAGGTCGAAGTCGTTCAGCCAGCGTGCGAACCAGGCCTCCCCCCGGCGCCAGTCCAGCCCCAGGTCCTTGACCAGGAAGCTGGCCGTCACCATGCGCAGCCGGTTGTGCATGTAGCCGGTGCGGCTGAGCTGCAGCATGGCCGCGTCCACCAGCGGATAGCCGGTGCGGCCCTCGCACCAGGCTTCGAACAGCGCGTCGGCTTCCTTGCCGTGTGCCCATTTGATGCGGTCGTATTCCGGCTTGAAGGCGTGGCCGTCCACGCGGGGGTGGTGGTGCAGGATCTGGTGATAGAAATCGCGCCAGATCAGCTCGGACAGCCACACCTCCGCGCCGCGCGAGCCGGCCTGCATGCGCTGCCAGGCTTCGCGCGCCAGGTGGCGGATCGAAACCGTGCCAAAGCGCAGATGCGGGCCCAGGTAGCTCGGGCCCTTGACGGCGGGGAAGTCGCGCGCGCGGTCGTAGGCGTCAATGCGGGCCAGGAAGTCCGCCAGCAACTCGTGGGCGCCGCTGCTGCCCGAAGGCAGGCGCATCTGGTGCAGGTCGGTGCGCTCGAAGCCGATGTCGTGCAACTCCGGCACGCCCGGCTCGCCCAGCTCGGCCGGCCATGGCGCCAGCGCCCCGGCATGGCGGGCCACTGGCCAGGCCTTGACGAAAAACGGCGTGAGCTTCTTGAGCCAGGCGTTCTTGTAGGGCGTGAACACGCTGTAAGGCGTGCCGGTGGCGGTCATCACCTCGGCCCGCTCGAAGACCACATGGTCTTTGCTGGTGTAGAGCGACACGCCTTGCGCGGCCAATTCGCCGCGAACCTGGTTGTCGCGTGCCAGCGAGGCCGGTTCGTCGTCATGGCTGGCGAACACCGCCTGCACGCCAAGTTGCGCAGCCAACTGCGGCAGCAGCGCGCGGGCCTGGCCGTGGCGCACGATCAGCCTTACCGGCTGGACGCCGTGCGAAAGCCCCAGGCTGTGCAGCTGGTCGTCCAGGTCGACCAGGCTGTCGCGGATGAACTCGACGCGGCGGTCGGCGCGCGGCAGCGGCGCCAGGATCTCGTCGTCGAACACGAAGGCGCACCAGACCTGGCGCGCGGCACGCAAGGCGGCGTAAAGAGCAGCATGGTCGTCCGCCCGCAGGTCGCGCCGGAACCATACCAGCGCCCGGTCCAGGGAATTGTGCATGGTCCGCAGTGTCTTCTGAATTTCCGGCGGGGCCGGAAACAGTGCGGGGATCGGCCCTGAAATAGAATGCCGGCCATGGCGGCCGACGGCATCAACCTCACCAACCAGTTTTTGATCGCCATGCCCGGCATGGCCGAAGACGCGTTCGCGGGTGCCGTGATCTACCTGTGCGAGCACAGCGAGAAAGGCGCGCTGGGCCTGGTGATCAACAAGCCGATCGACATCACGCTGAAAAACCTGTTCGAGAAGGTGGACCTGGCGCTGGATGAAGAAGGCCTGGGTGCGCAGCCGGTCTTCTACGGTGGCCCGGTGCAGACCGAACGCGGCTTCGTGCTGCATGACCGCCAGAACGACGACGCCAGCGCGTACAACTCCACGCTGAGCGTGCCCGGTGGCCTGTCCATGACCACCAGCAAGGACGTGCTGGAGGCGCTGGCCAACGGCCAGGGCCCGAAGCGGGTGCTGATCACGCTGGGCTACAGCGGCTGGTCGGCCGGCCAGCTCGAAGAGGAGCTGGGCCGCAACAACTGGCTGACGGTGGACGCCACGCCGGAGATCATCTTCGACACTCCCGTGGCCGACCGTTACCGCCGCGCGCTGGCCGAGCTGGGCATCGACCCGCGCATGCTGTCGACCGAAGCGGGGCATGCATGACGCCGCCAGGGCGCATTGCTTCGTCATCCTCCTCTTTTCTGGCCTTTGATTTTGGTGTGAAGCGGGTGGGCACGGCGACCGGCTCGGCGCTGCTGCGCCAGGGCCAGCCGCTGCGCACCATCGCCGCCGAAGGTGACGCGCGTTTCACGGCCATCGCGGCCCTGATCAAGGAATGGCAGCCCGATGCCCTGGTGGTCGGCGTGCCCTTTCACCCGGACGGCGCCGAACACGACA
>NZ_VIDT01000388.1 GCF_006519715.1 Ideonella azotifigens | reverse complement strand
CCTCCACAACCTCGGCGCGCAGGCGCTGGCCGTTGAAGCACAGGCGCGGAAACCCGTCGCGGTGTTCGTCGCCTTCGGTGCTGCGGTGGCAGGGGCCGAGCTGCACGATCAGCTCGATGCTGCCATCCGGGAACACACGTTCCCGCGCATGGTTCAGCACGCCGTCAAAGGCCCAGAGTTTTTCGACTTGGACGGCCAGCGCCGGTGGACGCCAGTCAGCACCGATCCAAGTGCCGAGCGGACCGTCAACTTGCCAGGTTTGGGGCGTGTCTTGCGTCTGCATGTCCACGCCCCTGCAAGGTCACTGAAGTTGGGGTTCCGTGACGCGCTTTGCGAGGTGCGCCAATGATTCTTCGACCTGGTCCACCAGGATCAGGCATAGGTCGCCCGGCTGCAGCTTGGACAAGGCCTTGTCGATGGCGATGAACTCGCCATGGATCTCTTCGACATGCGAGGTGCGTGGGGCGCCCTGCAGGCCCTGGCGCAGCAGCGCCAGCACTTCACCGTCCTCGCGGCCGCGCTGGCAGGCGTCCTGGAACAGGATCACGTCGTCGAAGGCCTTGCCGAGGATTTGCGTCTGCTCGCGGATGTCCTCGTCGCGCCGGTCGCCAGCGCCGGAGATGACCACCGAGCGGCGCTTGCCTGGCATCGCGTTGACGGCGTCGACCAGCGCGCGCATCGCGTCGGGGTTGTGGCCGTAGTCGGCGATCAAGGTGGCGCCGTGGTAGTCCAGCACATTGAAGCGGCCGGGTGCGTTGTCGGCGTCGTTCAGGAAGCTGGCGAGGCCGGCGCGCATCGCGTCCCAGCCCAGGCCGACGGCCCAGCCGGCGGCAATGGACGCCATCGCGTTTTCAACCTGGAAGCCGATGCTGCCGTTGCGGGTCAGCGGGATGTCGCGCAGGCTCACGCTCTCGCGCCAGTTGCCTTCGGCGGCGACGATGTGGCCGTCATCCACGAACACGCAGCGCTGGCCCTGCGCGCGGTGCGTGGCCAGCACCGGGTGGTGCCGGTCGGCAGCGAAGAAGATGATGCCACCGGGGCTGGTCGGCGCCATTGCCGCGCAGTGCGGGTCGGTCGCGTTCAGCACCGCGAAGCCGGTGGGCGCGACGTTCTGCACGATCACGCGCTTGAGCACCGCCAGGTCTTCGACCGTGGTGATGTAGTTCAGCCCCAGGTGGTCGCCCGCGCCGATGTTGGTGACGACTGCCACCTGGCAGCGGTCATAGCCTAGGCCTTCGCGCAGGATGCCGCCGCGTGCGGTCTCGAACACGGCCGCGTCCACGTCGGGGTTCATCAGCACGTTGCGCGCGCTGCGCGGGCCGGCGCAGTCGCCCGAATCGATCTGGCGACCGTTGACGTGCACGCCATCCGTGTTGGTCATGCCCACGCGCAGGCCGGCGGCAGTGAACAGGTGGGCGATCAGCCGCGTGGTGGTCGTCTTGCCATTGGTGCCGGTGACGGCAACCACCGGGATGCGGCCGTCGTCGCCCGGGCCGTAGAGGTGGTTGATGATGGCTTCGCCGACCGGCCGGCCCTTGCCGAACGAAGGTGACAGGTGCATGCGCAGGCCAGGTGCGGCGTTCACTTCGACGATGCCGCCGCTCTGCTCTTCGAGCGGGCGGATCACGTTGTCGCAGACCACGTCCACGCCGCAGATGTCCAGGCCGATCATCTGCGCCGCAGCCACCGCACGCGCGGCGACCTCGGGGTGCACGTCGTCGGTCACGTCGGTCGCGGTGCCGCCGGTCGAGAGGTTGGCGTTGTTGCGCAGGATCACGCGCTGGCCCTTGTCCGGCACCGACTCGGGCGTCATGCCTTGGATCTCCAGCCGCGCCACGGCAATCTCGTCGAAGCGGATCTTGGTCAGCGAGGTCGCATGGCCGTCGCCGCGTTTCGGGTCGGCATTCACCAGGGTCACCAGCTCGCGCACCGTGTGCTCGCCGTCGCCAATGACCAGCGGGGGGTCGCGCCGCGCGGCGGCGATCAGCTTGTTGCCCACCACCAGCAGCCGGTAGTCGCTGCCGGGCAGGAATTTCTCGACCATGACCTGGCCGATTTCCTCGGCCACCTTGTAGGCAATCTCCAGGTGCTCGCGGGTCACGATGTTGACGGTGACGCCCTTGCCCTGGTTGCCGTCCTGCGGCTTGAGCACGACAGGCAGGCCGATCTCCAGCGCCACTTCCCAGGCTTCGTCCACCGAGTCCACCGGCCGGCCCAGCGGCACCGGCACGCCAGCGGCGCGCAGCAAGGTCTTGGTCAGGTCCTTGTCCTGCGCAATGGATTCGGAAACCGCGCTGGTCGAATCGACCTCGGCCGCCCAGATGCGGCGCTGCTTGGCGCCCCAGCCGAACTGCACCAGGCTGCCCTGCGTGAGCCGGCGATACGGCACGCCGCGTGCCACGCCGGCCAGCACGATGGAACCGGTGGACGGGCCCAGGCGCACGTCTTCGTCGATCTCGCGCAGCGCGGCCACGGTGCCAGTCAGGTCGAAGCTGCCGCCGGCCAGCGCGGCCTGGATCAGGCCTTCGGCTGCGATCAAAGCCTTGCGGCCCACGTCTTCCTCGCTGTATTCCACGACCACCTGGTAGACCCCGGGTTCCAGCGTCGCGGTCGTGCGGCTGAAGGTCACCGGGCAACCGGCCTGGCTTTGCAGCGCCAGCGTCGCGGTTTCCAGCACATGGGCCAGCGAGGCCTGGTCCGGCTGGCGGCGCAGCGGGCCCAGGTTGGGGAACAGCGCGCGCAGCCGGGCCTCGAACTCGGGAAGCGAAGTCAGTGCGCGTTCTTGTTCTCCGCAGGTGACGATGGCCTCGATGGCGGTGTGGCGGCTCCAGAGGTTGGGGCCACGCAAGGCGCGAATGCGGGAAATGTCCATGGTGCTTTTGTTTTACAGCGAGAGCGGGACGGTGGGGCGGGAAAGGAAACAGGCAGCTGGCCCGCTCAGGCGGCGGTTTGCAGCGCGAAGGTTTCGATGCCGGCGGCGATGAGGTCGGGCGAGATGCCGAAGGCCCAGGCTGCGGCCACTGCAGCCAGCAGCAGTTCCATCAGCTCGGGCGTGGGGGCGTGGCCGCGGCGCTGCACGATGCCGGCCAGGTCCACGCCCGGCAGCTCGACAGCGCCTTGCGTCAGGTGCACCCGGCCGCCCCGCAGGAAAGCCACGCGCTTGCCGGCGGCCTGGTGCTCGACCAGCGGCTCGGGCAGCGTGCCGCCTTCGTCCACGCCGTACATCAGCACCTCGCCGTCGCACAGTTCGGCCATCTCGGCGATGCGCGCGTCGCCCGCGTTCAGCACGCCCACGCCGTCGCCCAGTACCACGTCGATCTGGGTGCGCAGCACCTTGTAGAGCTGGTCGGCCTCGGTGATGTCGTGTCGGCCCAGCGCTTCTGCGCCACCGAAATCGGTGATCAGGCCGACGTGGCAGCGGTCGTAGGGCAGCCCCTCGTCCAGCACCAACGCGGCGCTGTTCTCGAACACGGCGGCCTGGGCCTCGCGGTTCATCAGCAGCCGGTGGCTGGCTTCCCAGAAGCGAGCGGCCTGGGGGCTGGCCTTTTCGGTGCGGCGGCTGCCGATGAACAGACCGTCCTGGCAGGCGAGCGCGGTCGGCTTGCCGCTGAGGTGGATCAGCCAGGCGACCGCGCGGGCAATGGTGGCCGTGCCGTGCGTGCCCATCACGCCGACGATGGGGATGCGGCCGGCGTGGCCTTCATGTTCTTCCGCCGGAAACAGGTGCTCGACGATGGCCTGGCCCACCGGCCGCGGCGTGCCTTCGGCCGGCTTCAGGTGCATCAGCAGCCCGGGGCCGGCATTGACTTCGACGATGGCGCCGCCCTGCGCTTCCAGCGGGCGCGAAATGTCCTCGCACACCAGGTCCACGCCGGCAATGTCCAGGCCGACGGCGCGCACCGCCAGCGAGACGACATGCGCCACCTCGGGATGGACCGCGTCGGTGCAGTCGATCGCCACGTTGCCGTTGCGCTGCACCAGCACGCGCTTGCCCACTGGCGGCACGGTGTCAGGCGTCAGGCCCTGGCGTTGCAGGTCGAGCTGGATCACGCCGTCCGAGCGCACGTTCAGGCGGTTCAGCGGATGGTCTTCGGTGGTGCCGCGGCGCGGGTCGCTGTTGATCTGCTGGTCGACCAGCGTGGCCACGTCGTGCTGGCCGTCGCCGGTGACCCAGGCGGTTTCGCCGCGCGCTGCGGCCACGACCTTGCCGCCGACCACCAGCAGCCGGTGCTCTTCGCCGCGGATGAAGGGTTCGACCAGCACCTCGCTGCCGTGGCGTGCGGCCACTTCATAGGCGGCTTCGATGTCGGCCTGCTTGCTCAGGTCCAGCGTCACGCCGCGGCCATGGTTGCCGTCGCTGGGCTTGACGACCACCGGCAGGCCGATGTCCTCGGCGGCAGACCAGGCCTCGGCCGGGCTGTGCACCACCTCGCCTTCGGGCACCGGCACGCCGCAGGCCTTCAGCAGGGTCTTGGTCAGGTCCTTGTCGCTGGCGATGTTCTCGGCAATCGCGCAGGTCAGGTCGGTCTCGGCCGTCCAGATGCGGCGCTGGCGCGCACCGTAGCCCAGCTGCACCAGGTTGCCGTCGTTCAGGCGGATGTGCGGGATGCGCCGGTCGGTCGCCGCGGCGACGATGCAGGCGGTGGATGGGCCCAGGTAGCAATCGTCGATGGCCTCGCGCACGACGGCCACGGCGGCAGAGGTGTCGAACGGCCGGTCGTTGATCGCGGCCATCAGCAGCGCATGGCCTTGCTGCAGCGCCGCTCGGCCGACCTGCTCGTTGCGGGCGCGGAAGACCATGCGGTAGACGCCTCGCTGGGAGGTGCTGCGGGTCTGGCCGAAGCCCGTCGGCATGCCGGCCAGGTTCAGCAACTCGATCACGCAGTGCTCGAGGATGTGCCCGGCCCAGGTGCCTTCGGTGAGGCGCTGCAGAAAGCCGCCGCGCTCGCCCACGCCGCAGTGGTGTTCCTCCAGCGCCGGCAGCAGCTTGAGCAGCCGCTCGGTGAAACCGGGCAGGGTTTGCGAAGGAGAGTCTTCCAGCTCGCCGAGGTCCAGCCAGACCTCCATCACCGGCCGGTAGGTCCAGATGTTGGGGCCGCGCAGGTAGGTGATGCGCAGCAGCTGGATGTCGTTCTTCGGTTCGCTCATGGGCAGGCAGGCAAGGAAAAGTGTGACCCGTTGCCGGCCGTGGTGGCCGTTTTCGTCGGCCCACCGGCCGCGCGGGCAGTGCTGCTTATTGTGTCGGCAGCTGGCAGCTGCCAGCACGTCGCAATCCCGCGATTTTGCGCTCCTCGCCTTGGCCGGCGGCCGGCGGGGCTGTTGATGCCCGACAGTCCCCGCATCGACCCGCACGCCGTGGAGGCCGGATTCGCGGAAAATCCGCCGCTTCAGCG
>NZ_VIDT01000387.1 GCF_006519715.1 Ideonella azotifigens | reverse complement strand
CCTGCTGGTCGCCGACCCACGCGACACCAGCCTCGCCGGCATCCCCGCCGCCCGCAGCCTCGACGCCCTGATCTTCTCCAGCCCCACCCTGCCCTGGCGCGACGTGATGGTCGCCGGCCAATGGAAGCTGCGCGAACAGCAAATGCCCGGCAGCGACGCCATCACCTCGGGCTTTGTCAGCGCGATGGAGGAGCTGTGGAGCTGAGGCAGGCGGCGGGTGGGCGACGCTGCAGCGATCAGCTCATGAGTTCGACCAGCTTGCCGCTGACGGCGTCCCCGCTGATCTGCAGTTCGCCCACCGAGACAGGAAGCTTGAAGCGGCGCGGGCCGGCGCTGCCGGGGTTCAGGTAGAGCACACCATCGCGCTCGGTCATGGACGGTCGGTGGGAGTGACCAGAAATCACGGCGCGCAGACCGGCGGCCGGCGGATCGACGTCGAGGTCGGCCAGGTCGTGCACCACGGCGATGGTGACGCCACCGAACTGCAGGTATTCGATGGCGCGCAAGGCTTCCGCCCAGGCGCCGCGGTCGTTGTTGCCACGCACGGCGGTGACCGGCGCGATGGTGGCGAGCTGCTCCAGCACTGACGGCTCGCAGATGTCGCCCGCGTGCACGATGTGGTCGCTGCCGCGCAGGAAGGACAGCGCCTCAGGGCGCAGCAAGCCGTGGGTGTCGGAGATCAAGCCAATTCGGAGCATGGCCGATTGGAGCACCGTCAGCCCGATGGGGCTTCAAAGGGACGCGGGCTCCGTGTCGGCCATGTCGCTTGCGGACGCGTGATGGGCCGCGTGGCCGGCCAGCCAGGCCATCAAGGCCTCGGCGGGCATCGGCCGGGCCAGCAGGTAGCCCTGGATGCCATCGCAGCCCAGGGACTGCAGGCGAAGCCGCTGTTCTTCGGTCTCGACGCCTTCGGCGATCACGCGCAGGTTCATCTTGCGGGACATCGCGATGATGGCTTCGGCGATGGCGGCGTCGTCGCCACCGGCTTGCGAGAGGCCCTGGATGAAGCTGCGGTCGATCTTCAGGGCCTGCAGCGGCAGCTGCTTGAGGTAGGCGAAGTTGGTGTAGCCGGTGCCGAAGTCGTCGATGGCGAACAGCACGCCCATCTGGTGCAGCCGGCGCAGCAGCGCCAGCGCCTGCTCAGGATCCTGCATCACGCTGGACTCGGTGATCTCCAGCTCCAGGCAATGCGCCGGCACGCCGCTGGCGGCCAAGGTGCGGGCCACGCCGAGGTCCAGCCCTGGGCGCTGCAGCTGGCGCGCCGAGAGGTTGACGGCCAGCACCAGGTCCGTCTGGCCTTGCTCGCGCCAGCGGCGCAGCTGCTGGCAGGCGGTGTTCAGCACCCAGTCGCCAATCTCCAGGATCAGGCCGGTTTCCTCGGCGAGCGGAATGAAGTCATTCGGCGCAATCAGGCCCAGGCGCGGGTGCAGCCAGCGCACCAACGCTTCGACGCCGCGCACCTTGCCTGTCAGCAAGTCCATCTGCGGCTGGTAGTGCAGCAGCAGCTCGTGGCGCTCGATGGCGCGGCGCAGGTCGTTCTCCAGGCGCAGCTTGTCGTGCGCGCGGGCATCCATCTCAGGGCTGAAGAAGCGGTAGTCGTTGCGGCCGGCGCCCTTGGCCTTGTAGAGCGCCGTGTCGGCGAATTTCAGCAGCGTTTCGGCGTCTTCGCCGTCGCGCGGGAACAGGCTCACGCCCAGGCTGCAGGTGACGTGCAGTTCGTGGCCATCGATCTGGAACGGGCGCGACAGCGAGGCCATCAGCTTCTCGGCGACGTGGGCAGGATCGGCCACGTCTTCAATGTCCGGCAGCACGATGACAAACTCGTCGCCGCCGAGACGGGCCACGGTGTCGTCGTCGCGCAGCACCGCGCGCAGCCGCTCGGCCACGCACTTGAGCATCTCGTCGCCGACCAGGTGGCCCAGCGTGTCGTTGATGGTCTTGAAGCGGTCCAGGTCCAGGAACAACAGCGCCATCTGGCCGCGCTGCCGTTGCGCATGGGCCAAGGTCAGCGCGAGGCGGTCCATCAGCAGGCTGCGGTTGGGCAGGCCGGTCAATGCGTCGTGGTACGCCAGGTGCTGGATGCGCGCTTCCTGGGCCTTGCGCTCGGTGATGTCCTGCACCACGCCGGCGCGGCGGAAGGGCTGGCCGGATTCGTCGTTGGCCGGGTAGCCGCGCATCGCGATGTGGCGCAACTGGCCGTCTGGCCGCTGGATGCGGCATTCGAGCGAAAAGTGCCCGTCCACCGCGGCGGCCAGCGCCTTCGTGACCATGCCGAGGTCGTTCGGATGCACCGCGCGCTGCCAGGCCATCCAGTTCTGCTGCAGCACGGTGGGTGGCTCGCCCCAGATGCGCTCGAAGCCGGGGCTGACGTAGAGCACACTGTGGCGCTGCGGGTCGGCCAGCCAGAAGGTGTCGCCGATGGCGTTGGCCATCTGGTGGAAGCGGGCCTCGCTGTCGCGCAGCGCGCCACGCTCGCGCTCGAGTTGCACGCGGAAATGCGCGCTCTCGATGGCCATGGGCAGGCGGCGCAGCATGTCGTCCTGCTTGACCAGGTAGTCGGTGGCGCCGAGCTTGAGGGTCTGGATCGCGCTGTCTTCGTCGCCGTGGCCGGTGATGATGAGGATGGGCAGGTCCAGGTCCCGCTCCTGGCGCAGCAGCTTGACCAGTTCCAGCGCGTTCATGCCCGGCAGCTGGAAGTCCAGCAGCAGCACCTGCGGCATCTCGGGACCACCCGCATCCAGGCGCGCAATGACCTGCTCGCCGGTGCTGACGGCCGAGACCAGGATGTGCGGCGCGAAGCGCATCAGGTGGCGGGCCAGCAGGTCCACGTCGGTGGCGGTGCGCTCGGCGTACAACACGCGGATGGGCCGTGCGCGCTGCTCGCTGGCAAAGCGGAAGCGGGTCCAGGCGATCTGCAGCAGCAGCGGCAGGCGGTCCAGGTAGGCGCCCTGCTTGACGATGTAGTCGTCGGCCCCGCCGCGCAGCGCGGCGACCACGGTCGCCTCGTCACCCGAGCCGGTCAGCATCACGACGGTCAGCGGCAGATTGCGCTCGCGCACGTGCTGCAGCAGCTCCAGGCCATTGCCGTCGGGCAGGCGCATGTCGAGCAGCAGCAGGTCCGGCAGTTCACCCGCATCCAGCAGGCTGCGGGCGCCGGCCAGGTCACCGGCGGTGGTGAGCTGCAGGTGCGGCGCGCTGCGGGCCAGGCTGCGGTGCGTCAGGTCGGCGTCCTGCGCGTTGTCTTCGACGTAAAGGACCTTCATGCGCGACCGGGCGGCTTCAGTGGCTGGGCACGTTCTGGTTCAGCACACACCAGTACAAGTCGATCTGCGCCGCGACCTCGATGAATTTCTCGAATTCGACCGGTTTGACGATGTACGAGTTGACGCCCAGGCCGTAGGCCGTGGCCACGTCGGCGTCTTCGCGCGAGGTGGTCAGCACGACCACCGGGATGCGCGAACACAGCGGATGGGCCTTGAACTGCCGCAAGACCTCCAAGCCGGAGACCCGCGGCAATTTCAGGTCCAGCAGGATGACCACGGGCAGCGGCTCGCCGGCTTCCCAGCGCGGCAACCAATCAAGTGCCTCCTCACCGTCCCGGGCAACGGCCAAAGGGTTGGCAATGTGCCGCTTGGCAAAGGCCCGGCGCGTCAGGTCGACATCCATCGGGTTGTCTTCGACCAGCAAGATAGGCCGGTTACCGCTCATTGCCCATGCTCCGGCCCCAGGGCCCAGGTTGGAAAACCTGAGAATACAGCCAAGCCCTGCTCGCCAGCAGGGTGGGCACCGGCATCAGAGCGGCAGCTCGATGAAAAAGTGCGCACCAACGCCAGGCACGCTCTCGGCCCAGACGCGGCCCCGCATGCGCTCGATGGCCTTGCGCACGATGGCCAGGCCCACGCCGGTGCCGGGATAGTCCTCGGCGCGGTGCAGGCGCTGGAAGATCTCGAAGATGCGCTCGGCGTATCGCATGTCGAAGCCGGTGCCGTTGTCCCGCACCTCGATGCGGCAGCGCCCCTCGTGCTCGGTGCAGCGCAGCCAGATGCGGCGCTCGGGCCGGCCCTGGGTGAACTTCAGCGCGTTGTCCAGCAGGTTGCGCAGCGCCATCGTCAGGCCCTCGCGCTCGCCGGTGGCCTGGCTGCAGCTCAATTCCCGTTCCAGCGTGACCTGGCCCTGGTCCAGCTCGCGCTGGTATTCGCCCACCAGGCGGTTGATGACCGCGGCCGGGTCGATGCTGCCCAGCATCGGCCGGCTGCGTTCGACACGCGAGTAGGCCAGCAGGTCGTCGATCAGCTGGCCCATGTGCACGGTCGCCTTGCGGATGGTGTCGACGAAAAACCGGCCCTCCTCGTCCAGCTGCTCGGCATGGTCGGTCAGCAGCAGCCGGCTGTAGCCGTCGATGCCACGCAGCGGGGCCTTCAGGTCGTGCGAGACGGAATACGAAAACGCCTCCATCTCGCGGTGCCGCGCTTCCAGTTCGGCGGTGCGCTCGGCCACGCGGGCTTCCAGCTCGGCGTTGGTGCGCAGGATCTGCTCCTCGACCTGCTTGCGCGCGGTGACCTCGTGCAGGAAGCCGTGCCAGGCAATCACGCCATCCGCCTCGGCCACCGGCGTGAGGTGCATCTCGATCCACAACAGGCCGCGCACGGGATGGTGCACGCGAAACTCGTCACGGCAAGGCGCCATGCTGCGCGCCGAGCTTTCCATGGATTGGCGCAGGCGCGCTCGGTCCTCGGGCACGATGACCTCGTGCGGGTCACGCACGCCGCCGCTCGCGTCGGCGTTCAGGCCGTAAGCCTCGGCCACCTTGGCGTTGGCCAACTGCACGTCGACCGCGCCGTCCGCGGCGCGGCGGTAGGTCATCAGCACCCCCGGCGCGGTGGCCACCAGGCGAAGCAGCTGTGCCTCGGCGGCCAGGCGCTTGCGCTGCTGCTGCTGGGCCTCGTGCGCCGCGGTGATGTCCTCGATCAGCCCGGCCATGTGGGTCATGCGGCCGGTGGCATCGCGCACCGGGTAGGCATGGTCGCGCACCCAGATCATCGAGCCGTCCGGCCGCTGCACCCGATACTCGGTCTCGTATTGGCCGGTTGCCGCGGCGGCCACGAACTCGGCCGCCACCTGGCCCCTGTCCTCGGGGTGAATGCCAGCCAGCCACACGGCATGGCAGTCCGACAGATCCGGCCGGCATTCCTGGCCCCACATGCGCCAGAACGCCGGGCTGACATACAGCGTGCGTCGCTCACCCGGCCGGCTGAGCCAGATCGCGTCACCGGTCGCCTGGGCGAACAGGCGGAAATGCTGTTCGCTTTGCTGCAGCACCGCCCAATCGGCCGCCGCACTGCCGCCAGGCCAGCAGAGGCAGCGCATCCAGCCGCCCTCGCGCGCCACCCAGGGCCC
>NZ_VIDT01000386.1 GCF_006519715.1 Ideonella azotifigens | reverse complement strand
CCGTCGTCGGTGAAGACGTTGATCACGCCGCCTGCCGAGTTGCCATACAGCGCCGAAAACGGCCCGCGCAGCACCTCGATGTGGCCCACCGAGCCCAGCTCCACATTGCTGATCTGCCCCTGTCCATCGGGCAGCGTGGCCGGAATGCCGTCCACATACAGCCGCACGCCGCGGATGCCGAAGGTCGAACGCGCGCCAAAGCCGCGCATCGAGATCTGCGTGTCCTGCGCGTAGTTCTGCCGGTCCCGCGCCTGCAGCCCCGGCACCGCGCCCAGGCTTTCCGACAGGTTCACCTGCGCACGGCCCAGCCGCAGGTCATCGCCCTCGATGCGATCGATGGACGCAGGCACGTCGAACGCGCGCTGCTCGGTCCGGGTCGCGGTGATGACCACCGTTTCAACCGGCGCAGCAGGCGTGGCCTCGGTCACCTGTTGCGCCAACACTGCGACCGGAGCGGTGGCCAGCAGCCAACCGGCATGTCGGGGGAAATTCGGACGCAGGGCTCCACGGCCCGCAAGCAAGTGACGAGGCATCGCGCCATTGTGCCGCTGAGTCGCTCAGCCGCCCAGCAGCGTGTCAGCCAACAGCGCATCCAGTGGTGCGAGCGAGCGTTGCACCAAGGCTGGTTGCAGCTCGGCCATGCTGGTCAGCATGCGGTCCATGAAGGCATTCAGCATGGGTCGCGCCGGCAGCCAGTCCTGCTCGCCGGCCTGGCGCTTGAGCACCAGCAGTTCGGCAACCTCGGCACGCAGGGCCGCGTCGGGCACCATCGCCTCGACCAGCGCCTCGAAAGCCATCGGCGGCGCATCGTCATGCGTCAGCACCCATTGCGCGGCCAGCAAGGGCCTCAGCACGTACAGGTATTTCTTCGCCCGCACCAGGTCACCGTGCAGGTAGTCGCGGTAGTTGCCGCGCGCCATCGCGTGGTAGTGGTGGAAGGAGCGCACCGGCTGGTAGACCGCGGCCGCCGCTGCTCGCAGCCGCTGCACGAACGCTTCGTCCTGCCGGTACACCACCGGCGAGCTCAGCCATTCGACCAGCGTCGCATTGCCCTTGGCCAGCAACTGCAGCGCCTTGCGCAAGTCCCAGCCGTTCACATCGAACACCGGCCCCGGCACCTCCTCGATCACGTCCCGCGGCTGCGCCAGCTGCAGGTAGTCGCGCACCGGCCGCGCGTAGACGAAGCGCACGTCGTAGTCCGAGTCCGGCGAAGCGAAGCCCCAGCCCCGACTGCCGGATTCGCAGGCATACAGCACCCGCACGCCATGCTCGGTTTCAACCGCGGCCAGCTTGGCCATGATCTGCTCGCGGATCAGCGGGTCGATGGGATGGGCGTAGCTTTCTGGGTCGGACAAGTTCATGGATGTCACGCGGCACGAATGTATTCAGAAGAGTATCGGATGACTTTGAAAGTGAACCTGCGGGGCAGCAGCGCGCGCAGGGCCTCGACATCGCCAGGTGCACAGGGGGGATTTCGCCAAGTGAAGCTGGCAACCGTCGAGAACGCTGCTGATGTGAATAGCCGCCGATAGTCTTCGAGGGGCGTGCGGCGTTCCCTGAAGTCCTTGAGATAGGTTTGGTTGAACTCACCAAACGCCAGATGCTTCAAGCCCGAAAAGGCTTTGGAATCAGCAAGATTGCCAATGAAATCCTCGGTTGCCAGGCCCGCATCCAAATCCAGGCGGCGCAGCGGGTGCCCAGCATGTTCAAAGAAGCTTGCATTGGGCGCCGAGGGTGCAATGAGAGCCTCAAGCGCAGGCGCTTTACAGAGCAACCGGCCAAGCGCCCCATCTTCTTCGTACCCGGTCGCGACGATCCTGTGGTTGTGGTCGCCAGGTGCGGACTGCGCGATTGAGAACAGCTTCAGTTCGGGGAACGTGGTCGAACCATCCAACAGCTCGTCCAGGCGCCAATTGCAGACGCCATTGGCGCCTTCGTCAGGTCCATTCAGGACGATCGATGCGACGCGTCCGGCGGTGCCTGGTTCTCGAAGGGCGCGGCAGAGTCTGAAGTAAGTTGCTTCCATCGGCGAGCCATGGAAGTGGACGTGCAGCCTGCCCACCTGCTCGGCAACGGACAAGCGTTCATGCAACTCAGGGTCCAGCTCGTCCTCTTTGGGACCGGCGAGCTCACTGCAGAGATGCTGGAGAAGGAGGTTGTCGTTCATGGGTTGATGTGTGCAGCAGGAAGGTCAGTCCCAAGGAGCCAGGCTGGCATTGCAAACGAACTGCGCTCAACTGGAACGCTGCCCGACTGTCGTTGGGCATATGCAAAGGCGGGGCCGTGGGGACTTCAATTGTGCCGAGGTGGCGCTGTGGGAGACTGGCCGGCGGCATGTGCCAGCAGGCTTTCCGGGAGCGGCATGATCAAACCGATTTTGATGGCAACGCTGGCAGCAGCGACGCTGGCGGGCTGCGGCAGCGCGCAGCTTGCCGTCGCGCCTCAAGTGCAAACCGTGGTGCCGGCACCTCAGCCCTACGCCGCCATCGTCGAGCGCCATCGCCTTGCGCATGGCTTCAATGGTGTGGTGCTGGTGGGGCAGGGCACGCAGGTGCTGGCGCTGGTGAGCACTGGCGTGGCCGACGCGGAAGCTGGCCTGCCGGTCACCGCGCAGACGCGCTTCGAGACCGGCTCGATGTCCAAGTGGGTCGCGGCCATCGTCGTGATGCGGCTTGTGGACCGCGGGCTGCTGTCGCTGGACGCGCCCATCACCCGCTACTTGCCGGACTACCGGCCCGACACCGGCGCGCGCCTCACGCTGCGCCACCTGATGAGCCACAGCAGCGGCGTGCCGAACGACATCGCGGCCGCGCGCAAGGCCGATCCATCGGTGGCCACGCAGGTCATGACGCAGGCCGAGGCGGTGCGCCGCTACGCCAGCGGCGACCTGGCCTTCGCGCCCGGCACCCAGTGGGACTATTCGCACTCGAACTGGCTGATCGTGCAGGCCATCGCCGAGCAGGTCGGCGGCAAGCCATACCCGCAACTGGTGCGCGACGAACTCACCGGCCCGCTGGGCTTGGAGGGCAGCGGCATCTTCTCCGGCGACTCGGCCCAGGTGCCCGGCATGGCTCGTGGCTACAGCGCCTTGAAGCCCGGGCCGCAGGCGCGCATCAATCCGATTCCCGCCTACATGGCCATGGCCGGCGGCTTCTACAGCACCGCACCGGACTTGTTGCGACTGTTGCAAGGCGTGCTCGCCGGCCCGCTGCTCAGCCCTGAAGCTCGCCGCACGCTGATGACCACCCAGATGCCCGACCAGCACTACGCCCTCGGCGGCCGCATCCGCACCGAAACCATTGCCGGCCAGCCCCGCGAAATCGCCTGGGAAGACGGTTCCAACGGCGGCTTCCGCGCCATCGCCCGCCGCGTCCTCGCCGACGGCCACAGCGTGGTCGTGCTCAACAACAGCAGCGATGACCATTTGCTGCTGGGGCAGATGGCGGATGAGTTGTTGGCGGAGAGTTATGCGGGACCTTGAGGTGGCTCAAGGGGACATGCGAGGCAAGTGTTCCAGAGACCGATCAGCAACGCCACGGGCGACGGCCTGGGGGCCGAAGCTGACGATCTGGTTGCTAAAGGCGTGGCTCAGACGATGGAGGGCGGTTCGACTCACGGCGCAGGGCAGCGCGGTTCGAGGATCCCAATCAGATCACCCCCTGGTGTTCGATGATCGCTTCAATCGGCCGTGTCCGTAACGGGCCGCTGCGGTGCCTCGCGTCAGAATAGTTGCCACCGTGTCACGCTCAGTCCAGAGCGTGACACGGTCGTCGATCGGCTGGCGTGTGAGGGCGTCGGTGTCGGGTATCTTGGTAGATACGAGCGGCTCAGCCAACCTCTGCCTGCCCGTCGACTACATGCTTCACTCGGTGGCGGCGAATCACTTTTTAACCACTTAACCGACGATCCAATGAAACGAGTGATATTGGCGAATCAAGGGGTTCGCTGGCCGCACAGATGTGCCGCGTGTGGAGGGCAAGCGGATGGCACCCTCAAGATCAGGACATCTCGGGCTACAGATGTCGCGTTGATCGCGGTTGTAATCCTTTGGTCGCGGCATCGGAGTTCCATCAGCCATCCAATCTGCGGGAAACATCGGATTTCGGGGTGGGTCGCGAGCCGGCTTTCGCAGCGTCATCCTCTCAATGTGCTTCTTGGATTCATCGCAGTGCTGCTTGCAATTGGTGCTGCAGGTGCTCTTTTTAACCTCGTCAATTCATCGCCGGGCTCACAGCGCATCACATGGCAATACGTTGCATCAGTGGCCGCGTTTCCCGCTGCCTATTGCGGCTTGTTTTTTTGGGCTCGCCGCTTCACACCTGTGAAGTTCGAGTATGCCGATGCAGCCAGACTGCGCTTTCGGTTTGCCAATGACGACTACGCAGCCGAGTTCAAGCGACTTAACCCCTCAAGCGGCAGTTCTGAGCTGTATTTTTCGCCCTGACGAAAGTTCAATCAGTGCCACTTCATGCTGCAGAGCCTCATGCCCGACGCTGCCTACAACGACGTGGGCATCAGGACCGCCATCGGCCAGTCCGCGAAAGCCTCAGGCAGCTGGATGACGGCCGAGCCGTCTTGAGGTGATGGCGCGGTCAGCGTCGCGTCCGGCAGCAAGCGGCCGGTCAGCGCGTCCTGCCAGGCGGCGGGCGGCTTGTGGCTGTTGGGCAGGACGATGTGACTGGACTGCCATAGCTCGCGCGTGAGTCGCGTCGGATCCGCGCCCGCCAGCCCACAGAGCAGCCGCGGGGCCAGCACGACGAGCGTGTCCCCGTCGAGTTGGCGGGCGAAGGCGGTGACGTGGGCGGCGGCGGGGCCTGTGACATCCAGCGGCAGATAGTGGCCGCGCTCGAACAGCAGCGGGCGGGCGTCGCGCAGCGCGAGCAGGCGCTGGGTCAGCAGCATCTTCAGGCGACCGTCGGGCAGGGTGGCGCGCATCGCGGCGGCTGCGGTGGGTGGGAGCTGGCCCTCGATGAAGGCTTCTCGGACCTGTGTCAGCAAGGCTTGCAGTGCATCGAAATCGACCGGGCGGCGGTTGTCGGGGTCGACCAGGCTGAAGTCCCAGCGTTCCTGGCCTTGGTAGATGTCCGGCACGCCAGGTGACGTGAGCTTGAGCAGCAGCTGGCTCAGGCTGTTCCAGCAGCCGAAGGCCTGCACCGGCGCGAGCCAGGCCTGGAAGTCGCTGAGGAAGGGGTTGGGCTCGAGGGTGCCCAGCAGCAGGTCCACGAAGCGCGACAGCCTGGCTTCGTAGGCTTCGTCTGGCTGCAGCCAGCTGCTGTGCTGCTTGGCTTCGCGCACGGCCTTCTGCATGTAGGCCTGCACGCGCTGGCGCAACTCGGCCAGCCCGATGTCGTCGAGCGCCGCCTCCAGCGGCCAGATGCCGACCAGCGTCTGGTACAGCAGGTAC
>NZ_VIDT01000385.1 GCF_006519715.1 Ideonella azotifigens | reverse complement strand
TGTCACGGGGGCAGCGCCGGGCCGCCCCAAGCGGCCCCGCAACCCGCCCGGCGGGTGGTCTCGCGTATTCGCGAGACCGGGTGCCCCATTCCTAATGCCCGATGAGCGATTCCAGCTCGGCGAAGCTGCGGGCGTGCAGGTCGCTGCGCAGGTCCATGCCCAGCGCGGTTTCGAGGCGGCGAGCCGAGAAGATGCCGTGCAGCACCGGGCGCGGCGTGCCGGGGTTCACCACCAGCAGGTAACGCAGGCCGTGTTCGCGCAGCGTCGAGACGATGTCGCCGACGCGGGCGTGAGCCACCTGTGCGGAGGTCAGCACCTGCCATTGCGAGACCGGGGTCATCAGCTGTTCCAGCGTCAGGTCCTGGAAGCGCACATGATCGGCCTGGGCGCGCTGCATCGGGCGCTCGCCCTGCAGGTCGTCGGTGGTAATCATGCCCACCACCTGCTCGTCCACGCCGGTCACGAAGGCCATGTGCACATGGGCGCGCACCATTGTGTGGATGGTCGAATCCAGGCCGTCGAGGTGGTCGGCCATCACGCAGGGCGCGTGCGACAGGTCGGTCAGCAGGCTGAGCGCGGGATCGGTCAGCTTGGCGGTGGTGAAGCCTTCGTCGCGCAGCGGCGGGGCGCTGACTGCCGACAGCGGCAGGGCGTGGAATCCGGTCAGAGCAGCCATGGGGCCCTCCAGTCAATGTTGTCGCTTACAGCGGTATTGCTGCAGTGCGACAGATTCTGAAACCGGACCCATATGGATTGCATATGGAATTCGGCACGAAGCTGTCGGCAGGCCGTCGAGCAGGCGGGCCGGCCCGTCCTCAGGCGACGCGACGCAGGCGCGCCGGCCCGGCTGCGGCGCTGCCCAGCGTGCCGCCAAACAAGTCCTTCGGGTCGTCCAGCCGCGGCACCAGGTCGATCTGGCGCGTGCCGTGCAGGCCGCTGCCAAGCAACTGGTGCAGGAAGCGCAGCGCCGAGAAGTCTTCCAGCGCAAAGCCGACCGAGTCGAAGATCGTGACTTCGGCGGCGCTTCGGCGCGCCGTCTGGCCGCTGGCGACCACGTTGGCAAACTCGATCACCGGGAAGTTGGCCGGCAGCTGCTGGATCTCGCCTTCGACGCGGGACTGCGGCTCGTATTCGACGATCACGCGGGCGTCCGACCGCAGCAGGATTTCGCGCGCCAGCTCGGTCTTGCCGGGGCAGTCACCTCCCACCGCGTTGAGGTGCATGCCCGGCTCGATCATGTCCTTGGTCAGGATCACCGCGTTGCGCTTGTCGGCCGTCACGGTGGTGACGATGTCGGCGCCGCGCACTGCCTCGGCCACGCTGGCTGCGCGCACCAGGCGCAGGCCGGCCAGCTCGGGCAGCGAGCGCAGGTTCTGCTCCAGCTTGGCGGTGGCCAGCGGGTCTACGTCGTACAGCCGCAGCTCGCGGATGCCCAGCATGCGGTGGAAGGCCAGGGCCTGGAATTCGCTCTGCGCACCGTTGCCGATCAGCGCCATCGAGCGGCTGTCCGGGCGGGCCATCCACCTGGCCGCCAGCGCCGACATGGCCGCGGTGCGCAGCGCGGTGGTCACCGTCAGCTCCGAGAGCAGCAGCGGATAACCGGTGTTCACGTCCGCCAGCACGCCAAAGGCCGTCACGGTGAGCAGGCCTTCCGCCGTGTTCTTGGGGTGGCCGTTGACGTACTTGAAGGCGTAGAGCTGGCCGTCGCTGGCCGGCATCAGTTCGATCACGCCGACCGAGGAGTGGCTGGCCACTCGGGCCGACTTCTCGAACTGGGCCCAGCGCCGGTAGTCGGTCTCGATCTCGCCAGCCAGTTGTTCGATGAAGGACGCAGCGCCGATGGCGCGCACCAATTGCTGGATGTCGGCCACGCCGATGTAGTTCACCATGATGTCTCTGCCTTGTCTCGATTGCTTTGCCGGCTTTGGAAACGGGCTGGCTGCAGAGGTTGCAAGCAGGCGCCCGGACGCGCGCGATGGGCGCGTCATTGGCCTCGCAGCGCGGGGCGTGCGGGCCTGCCGGTGGCGCGGGGAGCGCCGGGGTGGTTGAATTTTCCGCAGGCCGGCGGCCAACAAGAAGCAGGCATTGCGCCCATAACGCTCGGTCTTCGGCGCAATTTGCCAAGAGTAGGTGGCAAATCGATCAATCTCGCCGGCCGAGTTGGTTTCAGGCCATCAGGAAGCAGGCAATCAGGGCGAACGGTCAGTGGCAGGCCGTCCAAGGCGGCCGTGCAGCTGGCGTCCCTTCAGTGCATCAGCGCGTCTGCGCCGGCAGTGGCCAGGCGATGATCGGGCAGATGCGCTTTCACCCATGCCAGGTCCAGGTTCACATGGTTGATCAGTGCGGCCTGCGTGGTGCGCAGGCTCTCGATCGGGTCGACCTGGATTTCGGCGGCGTCGCAGACCACGCTGGCCAGGCGCAGCACCACACCCAGGCGGCAGAACGGGCGGGCGGCCATCGGGTCGGCTGCCGCGCTGAAGGCGGCGACCAGCGCTTGCGGGAACTGCCAGTGGCGGGCCAGCTCGGCGCTGACCTGCGGATGGCTGCAGCCCAGCAGCGTGGCCTCGAAGCCGATGCGGCTGTCCGGCGCGCGGGCATGGCGCGTCACTTCGGCCATTGCAGCCGGCTCGGCCATCGTCATCAGGATCTGCCCTGTGCGCACCACCAAGCCGCCAAGGTAGGCCGTGTCCGGGTCCGCATCCAGCGCCGGTGCCAGGGCTTGCGAATACGCGGCCACCGCCAGCGTCGAGCGCCAGAAGCCCACGCGGTCGAAGCCGTCCATCTTCGGGAACGCGCCCGTCATGCAGGCCGACAGGGTCAGGTCGCGCAGCGTGCGCAGGCCCAGCGAGGCGGCGGCGTCGTTCAGCGTGCTGACCGTGTGCGAAGGCGAGTAGCGCGCCGAGTTGGCCAGCCGCAGCACCTTGGCGGCCAGCGACTGGTCGCGGCCGATCAGCTGGGACAACTCGCCCAGCGACAGGTCGTCGCGGTCGAAGGAGTTCAGCAGCTTGCGGGCCACTTCCGGCATTGCCGGCAAGGTGGTGGCTTGCTGGACATAGAGATCGAAATGGGACAAGGCGGCCTCCGGCACGGAAAGGGATTCCCTTGCTTTCGGTCGCACCGGGGCCGGGTTGATGCGCGCAAATCCCGATGCGCTGCGGCCGGTGTGCGAATCTGCACGGAGATCGCGGCCACCATGAAAAACGCCGGGACAGGCCCGGCGTGCGTGGCGAAGCTGAGTGCCCGCTTCAGGCGGCTGTGGCGTTGCTGTCGCCCAGCAGCCCGCGGCGCGTGGCCGGCCGCACTTTCGGCCCCATCCAGATCTTCATCAGCATGCGGAAGAAGCTTTCGCCCTGCATCGCGTCGCCCACCTTCTGGCCGTTGAGCGTCATCTCGGTCAGGTTGGTGGTGGGATTGAAATCCATCACCACGAAGTCGCCGCGCACCAGCTTGCTGCGGTTGCTGAAGGCCGAGCCGAACTGGGCGATGGCGATGAAGTTGGCGGCGATTTCCTCGCTGGCCGCGTTCTGCCGCAGCCGGTCGAGGAAGGTGTTGGACAGGTCCTTGGCCGAGACCTCGCGCATGCTGTAGAAGCACAGGCGCTTGGCGCCGGGTTCGGCCAGCGCGGCTTCGGGCGTGGTCTGCTTGTGCGGCAGGTACAGCGCGACCACGGTGGTGCGCACCGAGAGGATCAGCGAGACGGTGGCGCCGTTCAGCAGCAAGGGCTTGCCGGCGACGGTGGCGCTGGGCTCGAACTTGAAACCCTCGATTTCCACCGGCGCGGTCGGCGCGGCGGAAGAGGCCGCTGGCGCATCAGCGGCATGGCCCAACACCGGCCAGCCGGCCAGCCCGGTCAGCGCCAAACCCATGCAATCCCTGCGCGTGAAAGTACTCATGTCCCGAATCATGTCTGGTTTTGGGCCGCGTCGCGACGGCGTTCATCCGTCAACTTCATGGAGATGCGGCGTGCGTCACGGCAACAAGTGGCAACTTCAATACAACCGGTGTCACAACCACTAACGCAATGACACATCCCAAGGTATCTTCTCGCCCTTGCTTTTAAAACACCACAGAGCTTTCCATATGCGCTATCAACCGGTGCGATCTGCATTCATCCTGACTTTGGCGGCCATCGGCTTGTCCGCGCAGGCCACGGAAAATCAGCAGCTGCGCGCCTTGCTGGGCGCACCAGGCCAGGAAATGACGCTGCCCCAGTTGCCGGGCTTGTATGGGCAGGTCTGGGCCCAGCACTACGAGGCCACGAAGTTCCGCAACGGCGACGGCGACGACCAGGTCACCGATCTCGGCAATGGTGTGTCCGCGGTGCGCGGCGGCAAGATCAGCGCCAACGTGCTCGTGCCGCGCCTGACCTGGGTCAGCGAAGCGCACCTGGGCGACGGCAGGCTGGGCGTGTCGGTCACGCTGCCCATCATTGACCTGGACGTGCACACGACAGCCACCGGCCGCTTCCCGGCCGGCTTCCCCAGCTCGATGGCCAGCGCCATCCAGGCCCAGCTCAACGGCGTGGCCGCGGCCAATTCCGGTTCGCAGACCGGCCTGGGCGACACCGAGATCGCGCCGTTTGTCGACTTCCAGGACGACGAGTCGCGCCTGGTGCTGCTGGCCGCGCTGGTGGCGCCCACCGGCGACTACAAGTCCAGCCGCGCCATCAACCCAGGCGCCGGCAAGTTCTGGACGATCCGCCCCGGCTTCCTGTATGGCCGCGCCTGGGAAAACGGCCTGGAATTCGGCACCCGCGTGACCTATTCGATCAACACCGAAAACACCGCGACCGACTACAAGTCCGGCCAGTACGTGCATGCCGACTACTCGCTGATGTACCGCGTCAACGACAGCTGGCGCGCCGGCCTGCAAGGCTACTTCCTCAAGCAGTTCACCAAGGACAAGGGCGAGGGCGTCGCGGCCGATGGCAACAAGGCCCAGGTGCTGGCCGCAGGCCCGGCGGTGGGCTATTCGTCCGAAGACGGCCGCTGGGGTGCCGAGGTCAAGGTGCTGCCGGAATTCCTGGTGCGCAACAAGTCCGAAGGCACGACCAGCTGGTTGCGCCTGATGTTCCGAGTGGACTGATGTAGATGGCGCACCCGGTCTCACGGGTACGTGAGACCACCCTCCGAGAGGGTGCACGGACCGCTTGGGGCGGCCCGGCGCTGGTCCGCGTTGGAGCGGGACACCCGGCCTCACGGGTACGTGAAGCCACCCTCCGAGAGGGTGCACGGACCGCTTGGGAGCGGCCCGGCGCTGGTCCGCGCCATGCCTTGATCAGGCGGCGGTCAGCGGCGGCCGAACATCATCTGCCGGGCCAGTGCCGATTTGATGGGCGGCAAGGCCTGCAGCGCGGCCAGGCCCAGGCCGCGCGCGGTGGCCAGGCCTGGCAGTTGCCAGGTGAA
>NZ_VIDT01000384.1 GCF_006519715.1 Ideonella azotifigens | reverse complement strand
CGGCCGCGGCGCAGCACGCTCACGTCGTCGGCATAGGCGCTCACCTCGCGGAACTTGTGCGTGATCATCAGCACCGAGCAGTCGCCGGCATGGGCGCGCTCGCGCAGCGCGCCCAGCACCTCGTCGGCCTCCTGCGGCGTGAGCACAGAGGTCGGCTCGTCGAGAATCAGCAAGCGGGGCTTCAGGAACAGCTGCTTGAGGATCTCCAGCTTCTGCTTCTCGCCGGCCGAAAGGTCCAGCGGCGTGGCGTCCAGGTCCAGCTTGAACGGCGTGCTGCGCATGAATTCGGTCAGCTCGGCGCGGGCCCGCTTCCATGGGATCACCGCCGGCAGGTGGCCGCGCGCCATCAGCAGGTTCTCGGCCACGGTCATGCCGGGCACCACGGTGAAGTGCTGGTAGACCATGCCGATGCCCAGGTCGCGTGCGACGGTGGGCGAGGTGATGGCCTGCTCGCGCCCGTCCACCAGCACCGCGCCATCGTCGGGCAGGTAGTAGCCGACGATGCACTTCACCAGCGTGCTTTTTCCCGCGCCGTTTTCGCCCAGCAGCGCATGCACCGTGCCGGGCCGCACGCTGAGCGAGCACTGGCCCAGCGCGGTGAAGGCGCCAAAGCGCTTGGTCAGGTTGTAAGTCTCCAGCGGAACTGCGTTCATGCTTGCATCTCCCGGCGGAAGACCTCCAGCGTGTGGGCCTTGACGCGCACGAACTCGGGGTCGGACACCGCTTCCGGCGTGCGCGGCCGCGGCATCGTGAACGGCACCAGCTCGGCAATGCGCGTGGGCCGGCGCGTGAGCAGCAGGATCTGGTCGGCCAGGAACACCGCGTCTTCCAGGTCGTGCGAGACGATGACCATGCTCACGCCGGTGGCCAGGTGGGCCTCCTGCAGCTTGGCGCGGATGAACAGCGTCATCTCGAAGTCCAGCGCCGAGAACGGTTCGTCCAGGAACATCACCTCGGGCCGCGGCGCCAGCGCCCGCATGATGCAGACGGTCTGCATCTGCCCGCCGGATAGTTCGTAGGGGTAGCGCTTCAGGTCGAAGCGGATCTCGAACAAGGCCACCAGTTCGTCGACCCGCTGCTTGACCTCGGCCGCCTTCATGCCTTGCCGGCGCAGCGGGTAGGCGATGTTGTCCCAGGCGCTGATCCAAGGGAACAGCGCGTCGCGGTAGTTCTGGAACACATAGCCGATGCGCGTGTCCTTCAGGCCCTTGCCGTCGAACAGGATCTCGCCCGAGTCCAGCGGCACCAGCCCGGCAATCATGTTCATCAGCGTGGACTTGCCGCAGCCGTTCGGCCCGAAGATCGAGACGATCTGGCTGCGCGGCAGATCCAGGTTGAAGTCCTTGTAGAGCACCTGGCCCGCAAAGGACTTGCACAGCCCGCGCACCGTGACGTGGGTGTTGGGCGCCGCGCGCAGCGTCAGCACGCTGCTCTCGGGCGTGGTCAGCTTCACTTCCGTGGGAATGGCCGAGACAGGCAGTTGATCACCGCTCATGATGTGGCTCCCTTCGGCCTGGCGGCCGGTCCCTCCGAGAGGGAGTTCGCCCCTTCGGGCGGCCGTGCGGGGCTCATGCCTTTCCTCCCCAGTGAATCAGCTTCTTCTCGATCAGCAGGAAGACCAGGTTCAGGCCGTAGCCCAGCGCGCCGGTCACCAGGATGGAGGTGTACATGTCCTTGACGTTGAAGACCTGCTGCGCGTCGATGATGCGGTGACCCAGGCCGGTCTCGGAGCCGATGAACATCTCGGCGACGATGACGATCACGAGCGCCATCGAGACGGCGCTGCGCAGGCCGATGAAGGTCTGCGGCAGGCTTTCCATCAGCATCACGTCCTTGAATACGTGCCAGCGCGACACGCCCATGATCTGCGCCGCCATCACCCGCGTCTTCTTCGCGTTCATCACGCCATAGGCGCTGTTGAACAGCACGATCAGCATCGCACCGAAGCTGGCGATGGCGATCTTGTTGATGTCGGTGATGCCGAAGATCAGCATGAACAGCGGGATCAGCGCCGAGCTGGGCGTGGAGCGGAAGAAGTCGATCAGGAACTCGACGCTGCGATAGGCGTTCTCGGCGCTGCCCAGCATCACGCCCAGCGGCAGGCCGATGGCGATGGCAATGGCAAACGCGCTGAGTGTGCGCAGCAGCGTGGACCACAGGTCCGGCAGGATCGCGCCGGTGGCGAAGGCCTGGGCCAGGTACTGCAGCGTCTCGCCTGGCGGCGGCAACAGGACAGGCTTGACCCATTGCGCCGAGATCATCAGCTGCCAGAAGGCGAGCAGCAGAAGCGGGCCCAGCAGCGGCAGCCAGCGCTTGTTGTAGAGGAAATTGATCGCCTGCATGACGGCCTCCTCAGGCGGTGTACAGCAGCGACTTCACATCCAGCTTGCGGCTGAAGATCTTGCGCTCGGTGAACACGTCGAAGAACTTCTGGAAGTAGCCCAGGTCGCTGGCGCTGAATTCGTTGTACAGCGTGAAGCCTGACAAAGGCACCTCTTTGACCAGCGCTTCCTCGATGGCCGTGAAGCCGTCCATGTGCTTGCGCGATTCTTCCGGCTGTTTGCGCACCCATTCCACCGCCTTGCCGTAGGCGGCGATATACCGCTTGGCCAGGTCCGGCGAGTCCTTGATGAAGCTGTTGGTGACGCTGGCGCTGCCGCCGAACCAGGGCGCGTCCGCATTGCCCAGCACATATTTTGCGATCACGCCGGTCTCCAGCACGCGGGCCAGGCCCTTCAGCCGGCCGGCCGTGCCGGTGGGCTCCAGCGTGTAGACCGCGTCGATCTGCCCGGCTGCCAGGGCGGGCACGTGCTGGCCGACCGGCAGCTCGGTGACGGTCGGGTTGGCGATGCCATTTTTCTCCAGGATGATCTTGGCCAGCGTGACGTTCTGGATGCCGGGGCCGCTGGCGACCTTCTTGCCGGCCAGCTCGGCAATCGACTTGACGGGGCTGTCCTTGGGCACGACGAACTCGTCCAGCACCAGCGACTTGTTCGAAGGGTTCGAGCAGATGATCTTGAACAGGTTGGGGCTGGTGATCTCGGCCAGGCCCAGCACCGCAGAGGCGGTGCCGTTGGCCGAGCCGTGGATGCGGCCGGAGATCATCGCCTCGGCGACCTGCTGCGCACTGGCGAACTTCACGCCTTCGACGTTCAGCCCGGCCTCCTTGAAGATGCCGCGCTCCAGGCCCACGTACAGCGGCAGGCCGGAGGCGATGGGCCAGTAGCCGATCAGGATCTTGTCGTCGGCGCGGGCCGCGGGCGATGCACCCATCGCTGCGAGGGCACTGGCGGCACTGGCGCCGGCCAGCAGGCGGCGGCGTTGAAGGTCTGAAGCCATGGTCAATCCTTGAAGACGAGAGAGGTTCAGAAGCTGCGCAGCACTTCGAGCAGCGCGCCGGAATCGGACACCGCGCCGAACACGCCGCCCTGCATCTTGATCATCGAGAAGGCCGCGGCGTGGTTCGCCGGGTCGGTGGCGCCGGTGCAGTCGGTCAGCATCAGACACTCGAAGCCGCGGTCGTTGGCGTCGCGCATCGTGGTGTGCACGCACACATCGGTCGTGATGCCGGTGAGGATCAGGTTCTGGATGCCGCGCACATGCAGCACCAGTTCCAGGTCGGTGGCGTAGAACGAGCCCTTGCCGGGCTTGTCGATGATGGGCTCGCCGGCAATGGGGTAGAGCTCGGGAATGATGTCCCAGCCCGGCTCGCCGCGAACGAGGATGCGGCCGCAGGGGCCCATGTCGCCAATGCCGCGGCCTTCGGTGCCGATCTGCTGCGAGCGCCAGCGCTTGTTGGCCGGCAGGTCGGACAGGTCCGGCCGGTGGCCTTCGCGGGTGTGGATCACGTGCATGCCGACGCGGCGGGCCTCGGCCAGCAACACCTTCAGCGGCTCGATCGGCGCGCGGGTCAGCGACAGGTCGTAGCCCATCTTGTCCACATAGCCGCCCACGCCGCAGAAGTCGGTCTGCATGTCGATGATGACGAGCGCGGTGTTGGCGGGCTTCAGGTCGCCGTTGTAGGGCCAGGCGTAAGGGGTCGAAGCAATCGTTGGCATGGCTTGGTCCTTCAGAGGTTCAGCGCGAGACGTTCAATTCCATGGGCGCGCCCTTCACGGCGCGGCTGGGCGAGCAGGTGGCGATCAGGATGGCCAGCGTCAGCGCATACGGCACGGCGTTGAACAGGTAGTAGCCGCCACTCACGCCAATCGACTGCAGCGCAGGGCCGATGGCGCCCGCGCCGCCGAACAGCAGCGCCGCGCCCAGGCAGCGCCAAGGGCTCCAGCGCGCGAAGATCACCAGCGCCACGGCGATCAGGCCTTGTCCGCTGGACAGGCCTTCGTTCCAGCTGCCGGGGTAGTACAGCGACAGCGACGCGCCGCCGAGGCCGGCTATGAAGCCGCCCGCCGTGGTAGCCGCGATGCGCACGCCGTTGACCGAATAGCCCAGCGCACGGGCCGCGTCTGAAGAGTCGCCCGCCATGCGCACCACCAGGCCCCAGCGCGTGTTGCCGAAGCCCCAGGCCATCAACCCTGCCAGCAGCACGCCCAGCGGGAACAGGGCGTTGATGGACAGGGCCGACTGCACCTGTGGCGAACTGCTCCAGGCGCCCAGCACCAGCGAGGGAATCTGCGGCGCCTGCGGCTGGATCAGTGGCTTGCCGAAGTAGAAGGCCAGGCCCGAGCCCAGCAGCATCAGCGCAATGCCGGTGGCAATGTCCGACACCCGAGGCAGCGAGCACAACAGGCCGTGCAGCAGCGCCAGCAACGCACCGCAGGCACCGGCCACCAGCACGCCCACCCAGGCGGAGCTGCTGAGGTAGGCCCCGCCGAATCCGGCCATGGCCGAGAACACCAGCACGCCTTCCAGCCCGAGGTTGATGCGGCCGGACTTCTCGGTCAGGCACTCGCCCAGGCTGACAAACAGGAAGGGCGTGCCCACGCGGATCGCGCCGCCCAGGATTGCCAGCAGCAGGTCCATCCAATCCGAGGTGGTCATCAGGCTTTTCCTCCAGCGGAAACCAGCGGCGCAGGGACTTCATCGGTGGGACGGGTTGGCAGTGGCACCACGGTGGACGTTGCGACGGGCGCGGCTGGCAAGGGCTTCGGCACCTTGCGCAGCCGCGGCAGCGGCGGGCGCTGGAAGAGCTTGCCGCGCAGCGCTTCCGAGGCCAGGATCAGCACAAACGCAAAGCCCTGCAGCACCAGCACCGAAGCGTCCGGCAAATCCATGCGCCGCTGCAGCAGGCTGCCGGCCGCGCCGAAGCCGCCGAACAGCAGGGCCACCGGCGGAATCGCCCACGGGTTCTGCCGCGCGACAAACGCGACCAGGATGCCGGTGTAGCCCAGGCCGGCGATCACCGAGGCATTGGCCGAGGTCTGCACCGCGGCCACTTCGATGCCACCCGCC
>NZ_VIDT01000383.1 GCF_006519715.1 Ideonella azotifigens | reverse complement strand
AAGTCCAGCGTGGCCGTGGTGGTGCGCGTGGCGCGCCGGGTGTCCTCGACCGAGGCGTTCAGCGCAGGGTTGGGGAAGGCACCCGCCTGCTGCAGCGCACCGTCCGAGGCTTCGAGTTCGCGCTGCGCAGCGGACAGGACGGGACTGCCGGTGCCCGCAAGCTGCAGCGCTCTTTCAAGGGTGAGGGGCGACGCAGGCTGGGCCTGCGCCAGGAAGGGGCTGAGCAAAGTCGCCGCCAGCCCGAGCGGCAATAGAAGTGTTCTCATCGAATCTCATGGTGGTTCCAGGGATTCGGCGAGACGGATGGCTTGGGGTCAGTCCTTTCGTCCCGCCGGCTAGGCGAGACGGGGCCACTGTGGCCTGTCTGGTCCTTCTGCGAGGGCAGAAGAGCCGGCGGTGTCCGGGCCTTCGGCCAGGCTTTCGCGGGGCACCGCGCCCAGCGCCTGCAGGGCCGGTGCCACCAGCGCGGGCGCGCCGGCATGGCAGAAGCTGCAATCGTTGTCGACGCTGAGCTTGCCCTGCGACGAGGGATCGGCGCTGCCCTGGTGCTCATGTGCATGGTGCCCAAAGTGCGCGCCCGATTGCGGCGCCCTTTCGTGCTCGCAATAGGTCGCGGCTGCGCCCCAGGCGAACTGGAGCGGTATCAGCAAGGCAAGCAGCAACGCGATGAGCTTGGTCACGAAGGGAGGGAATTCTGTGGGCAACAAGGCAGCCGCGATTGGAAACCCTGAAGCGGGTAGAGAGTCAAGGGGTCAACGATTCTGTTGCCGTCATTTTCGGCCTTAAGCTTGGCACCCCGGCTTCTTTCGTTCCGAATCCCTGCCATGGCTGTCCACCCCATCCTGAAGATGGGCGATGCGCGTCTGCTGCGCGTCGCCCAACCCGTCACCGCCTTTGACACGCCCGAACTGCACGCGCTGATCGCCGACATGTTCGACACCATGGCCGCGGCCAATGGCGCCGGCCTGGCCGCGCCGCAGATCGGCGTGGACCTGCAACTGGTGATCTTTGGCTCCGGCCAGCACAACCCGCGCTATCCCGAAGCCCCGGTGGTGCCGCAGACGGTGCTGATCAATCCGGTCATCACGCCGCTGTCAGACGAACTGGAGGAGGGTTGGGAGGGCTGCCTGTCGGTGCCGGGCCTGCGCGGCCTGGTGCCTCGTCACAGCCGCATCCGCTACCAGGGGCTGGACCCGCAGGGCCGGCCCATTGACCGCGAGGCCGAGGGCTTCCACGCCCGCGTGGTGCAGCACGAGGTCGACCACCTGATCGGCCGGCTGTACCCGACCCGCATGGCTGACCTGCGCAAACTCGGCTTCACCGAAGTGCTGTTCCCGGAACTGGATCCGAACGCGGACGATTGAGGCAAGGCTGCGCAAGCCTCGCTGGTGGCGCGGTTCAGGCGGCCAGCGGCAGTGCCTGGTCTGCCGAGGCCGAGGCGGGCGGGTTGCGGGTGACATCGATGTCCGGGTGCCAGGTGTCCAGCATGAAGCCCAGCCAGGCATGGCCGGCGGCGCGCCAGCGCGCTTCCACGCTGCGCAGGTCATTGATCAGCACCCGGTGCGGCAAGCCGCCTGCATGCTGCAGCGGGAAGCTTGCGCCGGCACCGAACAGCTCGCTGCACTGCAGCCGCTGGTAGAGGCGCACCAGCGCCGGGCTGCGCGCGCCCAGCAGCATCAGCTGCACGCCAGCGGCGCGGCTGTGCAGGAACGCAGCCTTCATCAGCGCCAGCCTGACCAGCGGGTCCGCGCCCTGCGACACGGCGAAGCGGGTCAGCTCCACACGCGAGCAGGCCAGCACCTCGGCCGGCATGGCCACGCTGTGCTCGATCTGCAGCGGGCCGCCGAGACTGTGCTGCAGCCGCATCGTGCCGACCGGCTTGCCGCTGCGCTTTTCCTCGCACAGCAGCACGCTGCTGTGCGCGTCGCTGTCCATGTCGTCAGGGGCGAGCAGGGACTGCTGCAACTGCGGCAGGTGCCGGCCGTAAGCCCCGGCGCGAACGCTGCAGGCCGCCAGCAGGTCTTGCCGGGTGTGCGCGATGCGCAGGCGAAAACCGAGCAGCTGGACAGGGGCGGGCATGGACATCCCCACCATTTCGGCCCCAATGCCCACAGGGTTGAAGCAGAGACGCATGGCAGTTCCCCCGCTGTCTCGCGCTTGGCGGCCCGGTTCTTCCTGCGTCAGCCTGTCAGACCAGCCCGAAGACACGAGCGCGTCTGAGCGGGCGCGGTTCAGAATCCAGCCATCCCAACCCACCCGGAACATGCCATGGACGAGCAGCATATCCGCTTTGACGACGGGGCCGCCTACGAGGATTTCATGGGCAAGTGGAGCCGGCTGGCCGGCGAGCAGTTCCTGCAGTGGCTGGCGCCAGCGCCGGGTCAGCGCTGGCTGGATGTGGGCTGCGGCAACGGTGCGTTCACCGAGCTGCTGTTGCAGCGCTGCGCGCCGAGTGCGGTCGAGGGTCTCGATCCATCGGAAGATCAGCTGCTGTATGCGCGCGGCCGCCTCGCCGGCCAGCCAGTCCAGCTGCAGCAGGGCAGCGCGATGGCGCTGCTTTTTGCCAACGCGGCCTTCGACGCCGCAGTGATGGCCCTGGTCATCTTCTTCGTGCCCGAGCCGGCCAGGGGCGTGGCCGAGATGGCGCGAGTGGTCAAACCGGGCGGCAGCGTGTCGGCCTACGCCTGGGACATTCTTGGTGGCGGTTTCCCTTTTGCCGTGCTGCAGGAGGAGATGGCCGCACTCGGCGTGCCGCCGCTGTGGCCACCGCGCGCGGACGCTTCGCGCATGGACGCGATGCGCACGCTGTGGACCGAGGCGGGGCTGGTGGCTGTCGAGACAAAGGAAATCCACGTCCAGCGCAGCTTTGACGACTTCGACACCTTCTGGCGCGTGGCCCAAAGCGGGCCGCGGCTGGCCCCTCGGCTGACCACGATGGCGCCGGCCGATGTCGAACGGTTGACCGTTCGGCTGCACGAGCGCTTGCGTCCGGACGCGGATGGCCGCATCCGCTGCAGCGCCAAGGCAAACGCCATTCGGGGCCTGCGACCGGTGGCGTGACTTTGACTGGCGGCCCGCTCAGGGCGCTGCCAGCACCTGGGCCGTGGACTGCAGCTGGCCCAGCCGCGGCAGCACGTGGGCCATCGAGCCCTGGTGCGCCGCTTCTACCGGCGCGCCGCAGGCTCATGAGTGCAGGCGCTGCTGCAGCAGCAGACCGAGGACCGGTTCGTCACGCTGGACGCGCTGCGTGAACGCACCGCGCAGGCCGACCTGGCCATGCTGGCCAGCGAACTCTGCAGCGCGCTGGTGGCCTTCCGTGCGTCACATCCGTCCTTTGCCGTGCTGGTGGAGGACTCGGCCGGCGCCACCGGCCCGCTGGCCGCCGAGGTGCGAGGCCGGGTGAGGCGCTGGGTCATCGAGACGCTGGCACCACGGGCCACCGCAGGCCTCAGCCGCCAGCGCCTGGCCGCCGTCGCGGCGGTCGTGCAGCAGGCCATGAAGGCTGCGAACCAGCTGAAGGCCGATGACCTGCCAGGCGGCGGCGCGCCCGCGCTGAAGGAGCTGGCGCTGATGTTGCGCTGCTACCTGGAGGTGGCGCTGAAGCCGGCTGGGTGAGCGTCCATCGGGCGAAGCGATGCACGGTCATGTCGATTCAGGTCGGTCCTGAACGTCGTGTTGAGGAATCCGACGAGACTCAGCAAAGGAGAAGTCGACCATGATCCTCACCATCACCGCCTTTGAACGCTCGCCCGACCGCGGCAAGGGGCTGGCCCGTGACATGCGCGTTCGCTGGGCGCTCGAAGAAGCCGGCCAGGCTTACCAAGTTCGCCTGGTCTCCTTCGAGGCGATGAAAGCGCCAGCCCACCTCGCGCTGCATCCCTTCGGGCAGATTCCGACTTACGAGGAAGGTGACCTGGTCCTTTTCGAGTCCGCAGCCATCGTGTTCCACATCGCAGAGCGCCACGCAGGCCTGCTACCTGCCGATGCGGATGCGCGGGCCCGCGCCATCACCTGGATGTTTGCTGCGCTGAACACAGTGGAGCCGCCCATCCTGGACCTGCAAACCGCCAGGTTCGCGGAGGGAGACAAGCCTTGGTCCGAACAACGCCTGCCGCTGGTCAAGGACCGCATCCGCGTCCGGTTGCGTGAACTGTCGAACCGTCTGGGCGATGCCGACTGGCTGGACGGCGCGTTCAGCGCCGGCGACCTGATGATGGTCGCGGTGCTGCTCAGGTTGAAGCCGTCAGGCTTGCTGGACGAATTCCCCAGGCTGTCTGCCTACGTCGCCCGCGGCGAAGCCCGACCGGCCTACCAGCGGGCGTTTGCTGCGCAGTTGGCGGTGTTCACGGCGCAGTCGGCCGGCGGTTGACAAGGGCAGGGCTTGTGCCAGTTGACGCGCCCCCGCTACATGGCCGACGAGTTCGTTCAGCCTCCGGACGGGTTGGCGACCCAGTTCTGCAGCAAGAGGCCGGGCACCCGCTCGAACTCACCGATGTTGTTGGTGACAAGCGTAAGTCCCTCACTGCGGGCGTGGGCTGCGATGTGCAGATCGTTCACCCCGATGGGTCGCCCCACCTTTTCCAAGGCGCTGCGGATGGTGCCGTAGTGCAGTGAGGCCTTCGCGGTGTAGGGCAGCACCTCAAGCAAGCTGGAGAACTCTTCCACCACCGCCAGGTTCTGCGCGACTTTGGCGCTCTTCTCGGCGCCGTGGTAAAGCTCGCTCAAGCTGATGGCAGAAATCGCCATACGGCCAGCGTTTTCGTTGAATACGCCCATCACCTCTATCGGACGCCGCTTGATGACGTAGATGACGATGTTGGTGTCGAGCAGGTACTTGAGCATGACAGCTTCGACGTCAGAAGCCTTCGCGTTCGGCCTGCTGCTGCTCGCCACGCTCAGCCATGAAGTCCTCTGACGCCCGCGGTCCGTTCAGGAAGAACTCGTCCCAGGTGTGCCCTACCGGTGAGATGATGCGGTCAACGCCCCGGGCGCGCACCTGTACTTTCTTGACGCCTTCTGGGAGGCGAACGTCTGCTGGCAAACGCACGGCCTGGGACCGGTTGTTGGTGAAGACGGTGGTGATGCTCATTGCGTGGCACTTGAATGGGATATGGCGGAAGTATATGCCATCCGGCGGATGACGGATGTCAAGCCGTCGGCGGTCGCTGCTTCTGATGCAGTGCGGACAGTTCAGTCCGTCGCACGGTGGTCGCCAAGACCTTCAAACGCCGTCCACTTCTGCTCACTCGCCGCCGAAGCCACGGTCGCCTCGATGAACCGCACCCCGCGGGCGCCATCCTCCACCCGTGGATAGTCCGCCGCCAGCGGGTCGGCCGGCTGGCCGGCCAGCCGCGCGTGAATGTCCTCGGCCACGCCAAGGTAGACGTTGGCAAACGCTTCCAGGAAGGCTTCGGG
>NZ_VIDT01000382.1 GCF_006519715.1 Ideonella azotifigens | reverse complement strand
CCGACCGACGCCGACCTCAGCCGCGCGATGAGCATTGGCCAGGCCGCCTGGCTGGACGAGCAGCTGGCCAAGCCGGTGCGCGCCGCCCACACCACGCGCTGGGCCAGCGACAACACCAGCATCCAGGCCGCCAACGCCAAGAGCACCGCCAGCAACCCGACCATTGCCGCGTCCTTCTACACGGCCGCGCTGAAGAACGACGACCAGCTGCGCCAGCGCGTGGCGTTTGCACTGTCGGAGATCTTCGTCGTCTCGATGCAGGAGCTGAGCGCCGGCCGTTCGCAGGCCGTGGCCAGCTGGCTGGACATGCTCAACCGGGACGCGCTGGGCAACTTCCGCACGCTGCTGGACGACGTCGCCCTGCACCCCGCGATGGGCCTGTACCTGTCGCACCTTGGCAGCCAGAAAGCCAACGCCAAGACCGGCAGCACGCCGGACCAGAACTTCGGCCGCGAACTGATGCAGCTATTCTCCATCGGCCTGCTGCAGCTGAACCTGGACGGCACGCCCAAGCTGGACGCCAACGGCCGCGCCATCGAGACCTACAACACCGACGACATCCTCGGCATGTCGGCCGTGTTCACCGGCTACAACTGGGCCGCCACCGATCCGAACGCCTTCGGCCCTTATGCCTCCGGCGTCACGCTGTCGCCCAACCGGCTGATCCTGCCGATGCAGGCCTACGCCAGCCAGCACTCGACGGTTGAGAAGCGCATCCTGGGCAGCGTCATTGCCGCGCAGGCCACGCCTGACATGGCCGCCGACCGCAAGGCCGCACTGGACACGCTGTTCAACCATCCCAACGTGGCACCGTTCATCGGCCGCCAGCTGATCCAGCGCCTGGTCACCAGCCACCCCAGCACCGCCTACGTGCAGCGCGTGGCCAAGGTCTTCACGAACAACGGCGCTGGCGTGCGCGGCGACCTGAAGGCCGTCGTGCGCGCCATCCTGATCGACGACGAAGCCCGCTCCGTCACGCTGGCTGGCGGCGACGCCTACGGCAAGCTGCGCGAGCCGGTGCTGCGCCTGACGGCGCTGCTGCGCGCCTACCCGACCAGGTCCTTGAGCGGCCTGATGCAGACCGGCGCCTGGGACGATCCGGCCGCGACCATCGGCCAGGTGCCGCTGCAGGCGCCTTCTGTCTTCAACTTCTACCGGCCAGGCTATGTGCCGCCAGGCGGCGAAGCAGCCCAGCGCAGCCTGACGCTGCCGGAAATGCAGGCCACGACCGAAACCAGCGTGGCCGGCTATGCCACCGCGATGATGAACATCCTGGCCAACGGCGCCGGCGTGAAGGTAACCGTCGGCACGACCACCGGCCTGGACGTGCAGACCGACTACAGCGCCGACGTGGCGCTGGCCGCCAACGCCGACACGCTGGCCCGCAAGGTCTGCGACCGGCTGATCACCGGCACGCCGCCGGCCGCACTGATCACCGGCATGACCGAGGCGATCAACTCGATTGCCATTCCCAAGGCCACCGCCAGCAATGCCGACAAGGTGGCGGCCGCCAAGCTCAACCGGGTGCGCGCTGCGCTGCTGCTGGCCGTGACCAGTCCCGAATTCATCGTCCAGAAGTGAGCCGCATCATGTCCTCGTCTTCCGCCAAATCCCCGCTGGACGCCCTGCCCCGCACCACCCGCCGCGAACTGCTCAAGCGCTTTGGCGCCATGGGCCTGGCCGGCTCCACCGCTGGCGGCCTGGGCCTGAACCTGGCCGCGATGAGCCAGGCCAGCGCCGCCGTCGGCAGCAGCTACCGCGCGCTGGTCTGCGTCTTCCTGTACGGCGGCAACGACGCCTACAACACCGTGCTGGCGACCGACAGCGCCTCCTGGGCCAATTACGCCGCCGCGCGAAGCGCGTCCAACAACGCACTGGTGCTGGGCGCCGCCGGCACGCCGGCCGACCCGACCAGCACCGCCGTGCACACCCGCCTGGGCGGTGTGCTGCCCATCAACCCGGTGCATGCGCAAGGCCGCACGCTGGCGCTGCACCCGGCGATGACCGAAGTGGCCGCGCTGTTCAACAAGGGCCGTGCCGGCGTGGTCGCCAATGTCGGCCCGCTGGTCGCACCGCTGACCAAGGCCCAGTACATGGCCGGCACCGGCCAGAAGCCGGTCAAGCTGTTCTCGCACAACGACCAGCAAAGCACCTGGCAGTCGCTGGCCACCGAAGGCGCCACCGCCGGCTGGGGCGGCCGCATGGCCGACCAGCTGCTGAGCGGCAACGGCAACTCGATGTTCACCGCCACGTCCATCTACGGCAACGCCGTGTGGCTGGCCGGCCAGCAGGCCCGCGCCTACCAGCTCTCGCAGGGCGGCGCGATCCGCATCGGCAGCAGCTCGGGCGCCGCCTTCGGCTCGACCACGGTGCAACAGAAACTGGTGTCGCTGATGAGCAGCAGCCGCAACAACTCGGTGCTGGAGCGCGAATATGCCGCGGTCGTGGGCCGCTCGGCCACCGCCGAAGGCACGCTGCGCAACGCCCTGCCGGCGATGGACGCCGGCCCCTGGGGCAGCGGCACCAACCAGGCCACCGACGCGCTGCTGATGCATGCCAACCCCAGCACCGGCGCGATGGCCGTGAACCCGCTGGCGCAGCAGCTGCAGGCCGTGGCCCGCATGATCGCCGCGCGGCAGACGCTGGGCGTCTCGCGCCAGGTCTTCTTTGTCGGCATCGGCGGCTTCGACACCCACGACACCCAGCCCGACCGCCACGCGCTTGCGCTGGCCCGCCTCTCGCACGGCCTGGGCTATTTCGACAAGGCGCTGCAAGCCATGGGCGTGGACGACGGCGTGACCACCTTCACTGCCAGCGACTTCGGCCGCAACCTGAGCAGCAACGGCGACGGCGTGGACCACGGCTGGGGCGCGCATCACTTCGTGATGGGCGGCGCGGTGCGCGGTGGCGATGTCTACGGCACGCTGCCGGTCTACGGCAAGTCCAGCGGCAACGGCGTGTTCGACAGCCCGGACCAACTCAGCCAGGGCGCCCTGCTGCCCTCGATGCCGGTGGAGCGCTACGCCGCCACCATGGGCCGCTGGCTGGGCCTGAGCGACGCCCAGTTGCTGGACATGCTGCCGCGCCTGGGCAACTGGTCCGCAGCGGACCGCACGCTGGGCTTCCTGGGCTGAACTTCACGGTGCCGCGCCGACGTCCGCTTCAGCGGATGCGGGCGTTCTTCAGCACCTCGGCGCGCTGGTCGTAGAGGCGGTAGAAGCCTTCGATCAGCGCTGCCAGCGCGTACTCGTGTGGCCCTTTGAAGCCGATGATGCGCCCGCCTTCTTCCTGGACAGCCAGGCCACGGTAGTGGTCGGGTCCATCGAATCCGGGCGCCTGGCTGGCGCGCACAAACGGATTCACCGGCAGGCGGAACTGGCCCAGCGGCTCGGCTGCGCCAGGCCCGACACCATCCACCGCCAGGCCTTCCAGTTTCAGCACCCGGGTCGCCAGTTCCAGCAGCAGTTGCCGCGTGGGATGGTTCATCGTGTGGAACAGCCGGCTGCGCAGCACGTGCTCGCGCAGGTAGTCCAGGATCTTCACGTCTGCCGTGGCTTCGCGCCGCTCCAGCTCCGGCCATGGGGCCTCGGCGGCGTCGGCAAAGCGCTTGCCGTGCAGCGCCACGTCCAGGCATCGCTGCTCGCATTCGGCCACCGACTGCCCGGACTTCCAGCCCTCGAAGATGAACCGGTGGTGGTAGTCCCCCAGCGGACCATGCAGCGCACCGCCGGTGCTGGGGCGGATGTAGGTCAGCTCCGGGTTGTAGCCGGCGTAATAGAGGTTGATCCAGCTGCGCAGCTTGCCCCCGTACCTGGCCTGCAAGGCGCTGGTGGTGACGAACCCGCAGGGGTAGCCGTCGGCCACCTGCTGCGCCAGGATCAGGTCCGCAGCCTCGAACTCGGGCGTGTAGACCGACTCGTCGGCATCTTTCAGCAAGTGCACCACGGCCACGCTGTGCACCGTGACCCGGCTGCTCAGCTGCCCCAGGTACTGGGCCAGCGGCCTGGCCTGGCAGTTGCCGACGACGGCAATCTTCAGCTCGGCATCAGGCATAACGGCCTCCGTCGATGCGCGCCAGGTTCTCCATCTCGCCCAGCCGGCTCACGGCCCAGTTGGCGTCCAGCCGCCGCTCGGGCAGGAAACCGTCATTGCACTTCTGTCGCACGCCCAGCAAGGTGTTGAGGTGGTTGCCGTAGTAGACCGCCGCGCAGCCGTGTGTGCGATGCACATGGTGGGTCAGCGGCAGGCCATAGCAGCCGCAGGACGCAAAGAAGAGGTCGAACTCGTGGCGGGCAAAGGCCTCATCCACCTGCTGCTTCAGGCGCTCGAAGCTGTCGTGCCAGCCGGCATCCGGGCGCTGCGGGTAGACCGACATCGGCGCCGGCAGCGTCTGCAGCGCGAAGTCGGGGATGGGCAGGTCCTTGTAGAGGCCAAACAGCCTGCCGCTGTCCCGCAGGCCGGCGATCTCGTCAGCAAAGGGCGTGACAAACAGCAGCTTGCGGCCAGCCAGCATGGCGTAGAAGCGGTCCGGCGCAGGAAAGCGCACCGGGCCGGCGACGCGGCCATCGCGCTGCCAGAGGTGGGCCTGCACCGGCCAGAAGTTTGGGTACGCGCCGGGATAGGGGAACAGGTGATCGGCCCCGCCGAGTGCGGCCAGGTAGGTCTCGCACCACGGCGCCAGCGAGCGCCAGGGCTGGTCCAGGTCGGCGTAGAAGCCGGCGTTGGTCATCAGGGCGCGCAGGTTGAAGGCCAGGTCATCGGCGCTCAGCCAACGGCCCAGCTTGCGCGGCGCGTACATGCTGTTCGCGTCGTCCAGCCCGGCCTGCACGGTTTGCAATGCCTCGCGCAGTTCGGGCTGGCGCTCGATCCAGTTCTGGATCACGCGAAGCTCGACATTGCCGTAGCGGGCGTAGAAGCGCGGTTCCCAGCGCTCGGTCGCCGGCATGGGCACTTCGAAAAAAGCCTCGGTGCGCAACTGGCGCTTTCGCACGATGTGGGTGTAGAGCACCACCAGGTCCTGCAGCCAATGCTGCAAGGCCGGCTCGGCGGCCGTGCCACGCGCCAGTGCAGCGCGCAGGTCCTGCTGCAAGGGCTCGTTGGACATCAGCGCACGCGGTGGCTCGGCCGCTGGGCTGGCGCGCATCAGCGCGTCCATGCCCGCTTCCAGCCGGGTTTCGAGCGCCTTGCCTTGCAGCACCTGCTCGCGCCACAGCGCGGCGGCGTTCAGGCAGCTCAGCGGGCCGGCCTCGTAGGAGTCGGCCTCGATGCGGTCGTCGAAGCCCAGCGAAATCAACAAGCTCATGCGGAAAGGCGGCTGCGCCCCATGCGCGGCGGATCAACCCTCACCCTAACACGCGGCCAGCGGCGCGCGCCGGGCCCGGCGCCTCTTTGCACGCCTCGGATGCTCGGGCTCAAT